>JBBDWV010000013.1:35922-39685 GCA_040902655.1 Mycobacteriales bacterium | reverse complement strand
CGAGTGGCTCTGGTCGGTCGTCCTGCGCAGCCCGCACCACCGGGGGGGGGGGCTCTGGCCCCGCGCCGCTTCTGGCCAGAGTCGCCTACACCAGCCTCCCGGTGAAGAACAGCTGCGCCATGACGTAGGCCAGCGGCAGCGCCAGGGTCAACAGCACCGCCGCGACGTCGCGGGGGAACAGGCGCAGCAGGAGGACCGCCGGCAGCAGCGCCGCCTCGCTGCGGTAGAGGCTCACCCCGCTGCCGACGACCAGCGGCATGAGCCAGGCGGCGCCGACGAACAGTGCGACGGGGAGCGCCGCCCGGGCCTCGCCGCGTCCCGTCTCCCCGTGCCGTCCCCCGTCCCGCAGCAGGGCAGCGGTCGTACCGGCCAGCGTGAGCGCGACGAGAACCGCGACGAGCAGCGTCTGCCAGGCCGCCGCGGTCGCGGCCGTGAACCCGTCGGCACCTACCAGCGGCCGGAGGGTGGCGCGCAGGGTCTCCCACGGCGGGTTGAGGCCGTGCCCGTACTTGTCCTGCACCAGCAGGTAGGCATTCCAGTGCCCGGTGGACACCTGCAGGCGCACCACGACGGCGAGCGCCCCGGCCGCGGCCAGCCCGCCGACGGTGGCTGCCGCGCGCAGCCGCGAGAACAGGGTGCCTCCTGCCAGCAGGGCTGCCCCGACGAAGCCGGTCAGGGGAAGCACCGCCCCCAGCGGGTAGGCCGACGCGGCGAGCGCTGCGGCCAGGCCGCCGAGCAACCACCGGCGCCGCTGCAGCGCGTCGAGGTGCACCAGGACCGCGGACACGAACAGCGCGATCGGGAAAACCGCCTGCAGGTACACCGCGCCGGGAAAGACGGCAGCCAGCAGCAACAGGAGCAGCGCTCCCGGCGCCAGGCGGGCGTGCAGGAAGCGGGTCCACAGGACCAGGAGCAGGGCCAGCGTCGTCACCGCGGACACCACAGCGGCGGCCGTCACCAGCGGCAGACCGGACAGGCCCACCAGCCGGATCAGCGCCGGATAGGCCGGGAACCAGCCGGCATTGCCGCACCAGCTGCCGGGCGGGTACTCGGGGCCGCAGCGTTCGAGGGAGTAGCCGTTCTCGGCGATGTCGAGGTAGAGCGCGCTGTCCCAGTGCGCCCAGCTTCCCGCGACCCAGGGCGGCGAGCCGCTGCGGACCGCGGCGAGGGAGAGCAGCAGCCGGACCAGGACGAACACCACGAGCGGCGGGAGCAGTAGCCGGGCCAGCATCCGTAGCCGTCGCCGTCCGGGTCGCGTTCCCGCCATGGCGTCGAGCCTGCCCTACGGGCACTGCCGCCGGACGGCGTTCCGAGCGCTGATCCGGCACGCACTAGCGTCGCGGGGATGACGGTCGTAGCGGAGGAGGTCGAGGCGGCGGCCAAGCGGCTCGCCGGCGTCGTCGCGCCCACACCGGTCGAGCGCAGCCCACGGCTGTCCGAGCGGGTGGACGGGAACGTTCTGCTCAAGCGCGAGGACCTGCAGGTCGTCCGCTCCTACAAGGTCCGCGGCGCCTACAACGTCGTCAGCCAGCTGTCGGAGCAGGAGCGCACCCGGGGCGTCGTCTGCGCCAGTGCCGGCAACCACGCGCAAGGTCTGGCGTACGCCTGCAGTGCGCTCGGGGTGCAGGGCAAGGTCTTCCTTCCGCGGACGACGCCGCGGCAGAAGCGCGACCGGATCGCGGTGCTCGGCGGCGACGTGGTGCAGGTACTGGTCGTCGGCGACAGCTACGACGAAGCGGCTGCGGCCGCCTTCGAGGACGCCGGCGTGAGCGGCGCGACGCTCGTACCGGCCTTCGACCATCCGCGCACGATCGCCGGGCAGGGGACGGTGGTGCTCGAGGCGCTGTCCCAGCTCGACGTCGTGCCCGACGTCGTGGTCGTCCCGGTGGGCGGCGGCGGGCTGCTCGCCGGCGCCGCCGTGTGGCTGGGCGCACGGCACCCGGGGGTCCGGATCGTCGGCGTGGAGCCGGCGGGCGCGGCCTGCATGGCCGCCGCGCTCGAGGCCGGCGAGCCGGTGCGCCTCGAGGCTCTCGACAGTTTTGTGGACGGAGCGGCGGTGCGCCGCGCGGGCGACGTGACCTTCCCGCTGGTGCGTGACGGCGGCGTCGAGCTGGTCGCGGTGGCCGAGGGCCGGGTCTGCACCGAGATGCTGGCGCTCTACCAGTCGGACGGGATCATCGCCGAACCCGCCGGCGCGTTGGCCGCCGCGGCGCTCGGCGACGTCCTGCAGGTCGAGCCGGGAGCGACGACGCTGGTCGTGCTGTCGGGCGGCAACAACGACGTGAGCCGGTACGCCGAGGTCGTGGAGCGCGCCCTCGTGCACGAGGGTCGCAAGCACTACTTCCTCGTCGACTTCCCGCAGGAGCCGGGGGCGCTTCGTCGCTTCCTGGACGAGGTGCTCGGACCGGACGACGACATCACGCTGTTCGAGTACATCAAGCGCAGCAACCGCGAGACCGGCCCGGCCCTGGTCGGTATCGAACTCGGCCGCCCGGAGGATCTGGCTGCGTTGCTCGAGCGGATGGCTGCCGCTCCGCCGGAGATCTCCCCCGTGCCGCCGGACAGCCCGCTGTTCCGGTTCCTGCTGTAGCCGCCCCCGTCACGGCTCGTACGTCGGCAGCGACGTCGACCCGGCCGGAGCAGGCTGCTGCGGCCGGACGGGCCGCTAGATGATCTCGCCCGGCGCCCCGGCGTCCCGCACCACGGGCAGGCCCGCCGCCGCCCAGGCCTGCATCCCGCCGGTCAGGTTCGCCACCTCGACCCCCCGCGCGGCCAGCGCGGAGGCCGCCGCGGCCGAGCGGCCGCCGACCCGGCACACCGCCACCACCGGCCGGTCGGCCGGCACCGCCGTCGGATCGAGGCGGCTCAGCGGGAGGTGCACCGCCTCGGCAGCGCGCCCCGCGGCCCATTCCTCGTCCTCGCGGACGTCGAGCAGCAGCACCTCGCCGGCCACCGCACGGCGGTATGCCTCGGCGGGCGTCATCTCGGGCGCGGTCGGCTGCATACTTCAGGGTGCCACCCTGTCGCTCCCGCACCGCCGAGCGGGTGAGGCGTCACCCGAATGGGCTAGTTAGAACGAGTCACGGTTCGGCTACTCTGTGTATCGCAGGTTCACATCCGTGGTCCTGCGCAACGGGACAGGGTCTGAGCCCCCGGTCCCGAGGCAGCGTTGATCCGGACGGTCCACACCGACGCCGGCGGGGCAGTTCTCCCGCCGGCGCACGGAGAGACACGGTCGCCTAGACCGTCCGGGGAGTGAGTGGCGAGACCGGCCTGCCCCTGGAGACGGGGTGCCTTCGGGCATCCGGCTCCGGACGCAGAGGCTGTGATCCGCATGGCCCTCACCGACGCCCCCGCGGGGGCGCACGGAGAAGGACGGTCGCCCAGGCCGTGCGGGGAGTGAGTGGCGAGACCGGCTCGTCCGGTGGTCGGGTGCGTGCAGAGGCGCCCCTCCTACCGAGTACGGGAGCACTTCACGTGTTGACCACCCCCTTCATCGCCCGCCGCCGGCGGCGCGTCATCGCGTCCCTCACCCTGCCGCTGGCGATCATCCTTTCCTCCTCGGCCCTCGCCGCGGCTCCCGGCGGCCAGCCGCCGAGCAACGGAGGCGCCGGCAACCCGGGCACGAACAACTCGGCCGGTAACCCGGGCACGAACAACTCCGCGGGCAACCCGGGCACGAACAACTCCGCGGGCAACCCGGGCACGAACAACTCATCGGGCAACCCGGGCACGAACAACTCCGCGGGTAACCCGGCCAGCA
>JBBDWV010000013.1:30878-35822 GCA_040902655.1 Mycobacteriales bacterium | reverse complement strand
AGCCCAACTCGGCCAGCAAGCCCAACTCGGCCAGCAAGCCCAACTCGGCCAGCAAGCCCAACTCGGCCAGCAACTCTGGCGGCGTCGGCGTCCTGAGCAACGACCGCAAGCCGCGGACCGCCGCCAAGCCCGACACGCCCGCCAACAGGGGCAACAAGAACGACCGGGTCACGATCTGCCACGCCACCGGCAGCGAGACCAACCCGTACGTGCTGATCACGGTGAACAAGAACGGCGCCTTGAGCGGCCACGCCGGTGACGGTCACCAGGACGGCGGCGACATCATCCCGCCGTTCGACTACAACGACCACGGCACATCGAAGACCTTCGCCGGGCAGGGTGACCAGAGCATCCTCGCCAGCGGCTGCGACGTGCCTGCCGCCACGCTGTCGGCGCTGGGTGAGCAGGATGCCGACCGGGTCACGATCTGCCACGCCACCGGCAGTGCGACCAACCCGTACGTGATCCTCACGGTGAGCAAGCAGGGCGCGCTGAACGGCCACGCCGGCGAGAGCCACCAGGACGGCCGCGACATCATCCCGCCGTTCGACTACGTCGTGGACGGCCAGACCCTGACCTTCGCCGGTCAGGGCGACCAGGAATTGTTCGCCACCGGCTGTGCCGTGCCGGGCTCGTCCGAGGGCGTCGGCCCGGCCGTGACGGTGGTCTGCCCGACGGTGCCGGTGACAGGTCCGGTCATGGCTGGCTGCGAGCTGATCTTCCCGGCCGGCGACAGCAGTGGCGACCTGCCGCTCAACGGGACGACGGTGGACCAGGCCGCAGCCAACGCCGAGTCGGTCGTCACCGCACAGGGCACGGTCACGCCGCTCGGGGAGAACCAGACGATCCAGGAGCTGACGCTCGGCCAGGCCGCCAGCGGCCCGGTCGTGCTCGGCCTGCAGCCGGTCACCTCGCAGCAGGTGGTCCCCCATGGCCACCCCTCGACCGTGCTCGCCGGCTCGGCGGTCAGCGCAGCCGCCGCACCGTCCTCGGCCCGCACCACTCCCAGCGTGCTGCCCTTCACCGGGACCGACGCGGCTCTGCTGGTCGAGCTCGGCGCGCTGCTCCTGCTGGCCGGTGGTGGCCTGCTGGTCGCCGCCCGCCGGGAACGGACCGCCCGCGCCGTCTAGCTCCAGCGCCCGCACGGCACGACCCGGCGCGGCTGCTCACCGAGCCGGTACTCCCGCACCGCAGCAACGCCCGGCCTCCCTCGGAGAGGCCGGGCGTCGCCGTGTCCGGGCCCGGTGACCGAGTGCGCGGTCGGCCATCCTCCGGCGCCGGCTCAGCGGGCGGCCTGGCGCAGCATCGCCGGGTGCAGCAGCGTCGCGGGGCCGCGGCGGAACAGCGCGGCCGGCCGCCCCCCCTCCGGGCCGACCGGCGCCGGCCGGCCGACCGGCACCAGGAAGCCTGGTGTACCCGTCACCTTGCGGTGGAAGTTGCGCGGATCGAGCGCCCGGCCCCAGACCGCCTCGTACACCCGGCGCAGCTCGGCAACCGTGAACACCTCGCCGACGAACGCGGCGGCCAGCGGTGAGTACTCGAGCTTCGCGCGGGCCCGCTCCACACCGGCGGCCAGTACCCGCCCGTGGTCGAAGGCCAGCGCGGCCCCGCTCACCGCGCCGGTCGGGAACCACGCCACCGACCGGGTGCGGCGTCCCGGCACCGGTGGGGCCAGGTCCGGCGCGAACACCAGGTAGGCGACCGAGACCACGCGCATCCGCGGGTCTCGGTGCGGGTCGCCGTACGCGCCGAGCTGCTCGACGTGGGCCGCGTCCCGGCGTACGCCGGTCTCGCGCTCGAGCCGACGTACCGCCGCTGCTTCCAGGTCCTCCTCCGGGCGGACGAACCCGCCGGGCAGGGCCCGCGCGCCGCGGAAGGGGTGGGTGTCGCGCTCGACGAGCAGCACGCTGAGCGCGCCCTCGCGCACCGTCAGCAGCACGACGTCCACGGTGACGGCGAAGGGCGGGAACGCGGCCGGGTCGTAGGAGGCGAGCCAGGTCCGCTCGTCCGCGGGCGGCGGACGCGTCATGCGATGACGACGTCTGCCGAGAGCAGCTCCTCCCGGGTGCGCTCGCCGTCGCCCGGCTGCAGGTCGACCGCACGTACAGCCGCCCACGGCACCGTGACCGGCCAGCCGTGCTCCCGCCCCTCGAGCGCGGTGGCGCGAACGCAGTAGTCCGTGGCCAGCCCGAGCACGACCAGTCGCTCGGCACCGTGTCCGCGTAGTCTCCCGGCGAGCGGCGTCCCGACGTTCTCGCCGGTGACCGGGTCGCGCATCGTGAAGCCGGAGTAGCCGTCCTCGCCGTGCTCGCCCTTGCGGACGACCTCTCCGCGCACCACGAGCTCGGGGTGCAGCGCGGCGCCCCAGGTGTCCTGCACGCAGTGCACCGGCCAGGTGCCGTCGCCCTCGGGATTGTTGACCGCGAAGTGC
This sequence comes from Mycobacteriales bacterium, assembly GCA_040902655.1. Taxonomy (NCBI): domain Bacteria; kingdom Bacillati; phylum Actinomycetota; class Actinomycetes; order Mycobacteriales; species Mycobacteriales bacterium. The sequence continues at coordinate 33,391 of JBBDWV010000013.1, read as the reverse complement.
GGCGTGTCCGGGGGGTGCCAGTCCTGGGTGTAGAGAACCGCCGCCCCCGCGGCTGTCGCCGCCTCGATCTCGGCGTTGGCAGCGGCCACCACCTGCTCGCCACCGGCGACGTAGAGCCCGCCGGCGGGGTCGGCGAAGTCGTTCTGCACGTCCACGACCACCAGGGCGGTACGCGGGTCGTAGGTCTGGGTCATGTCTCCTCCAGGGAAGCGGTCCAGGCGGCGGCACCGGGTGTCAGCCGGCGGGCCGGTTCGGGCAGGGCATCGAGTGCTGCGGCGCAGCGGGCACGCGCGGCCGCCGGGTCGTCGTCGACGGAAAGGGGGACCTGCAACGGGCGGCCGGGGCCCCCGGGCGTGAGTCGCAGCACGTCCCCCTCGGCGGTGCGGTAGGCCCACTTGCGCCCGCCGGACGTCGCCTTGCCGATCGAGCGCTTGGCCACCGGGACGAGCGGGGCGTCCCGGCCCGGCTCCCGGGCGATGGCGACCAGTTTGTAGATGAAACCCGCTGTGGGCGACCCGGAACCGGTGACCACGGCGGTGCCGACGCCGTAGACGTCGACCGGCGCCCCGGCCAGCGCCGCGATGCTGTGCTCGTCGAGGTCGCCGGTGCAGACGATACGGGTGCCGGTGGCACCGAGCTCGTCGAGCAGCGCCCGGGCGCGGCCCGCCTGCTCCGCGGGATCGCCGCTGTCCAGCCGGATGCCGCCGAGCCCCGGACCTGCGGCGGCCACCGCGTGGCGGATGCCCTGCTCGGTGTCGTAGGTGTCCACCAGCAGTGTCGTGCCGGTACCGAGCACCGCGACCTGCGCGGCGAAGGCCTCCTGCTCGTCCGCGTGCGCCAGGGTGAAGGCGTGGGCGCTGGTGCCGGCGGTCGGGATCCCGTGCCGCCGCCCCGCCTCGAGATTCGAGGTCATCGCGAAGCCGGCGACGTACGCCGCCCGCGCCGCGGCGACGGCGGCCTGTTCGTGGGTGCGCCGTCCGCCCATCTCCAGCAGCGGCCGGCCGGCCGCGGCGAGCACCATCCGGGCGGCGGCGGAGGCGACCGCCGTGTCGTGGTTGAGCACCGACAGGACCAGCGTCTCGAGCAGCAACCCCTCGCCGAAGCAGCCTTCGACGGTCAGGACGGGCGATCCGGGTCCGTAGGTCTCGCCCTCCGGATAGGCGCTGATGTCCAAGTCCAGCTCCCGCCCGTCCAGCCAGCTGCAGGCCTGCGGGCCGAGAAAGTCCAGCGCGGCCAGCTCGTCCGGGCCGTACCGCAACCGCGGCAGGAGCGCCGCCAGCCGTCCCTGGCCGGCCACGACGCCGAAACGCCGCCCCGGCGGCAGCCGGCGGGTGAACACCTCGAAGACCGCGCGCCGGCCGGCCAGCCCGCTCGCCAGCGCCGCCTCGAGCATGGTCAGCTCGTAGCGGTCGGTCAGCAGGGCGGTCGACGACATCTGGCTCCTCCCGTTCTCGTCATGATGACATCAGGCGTCGACAGCGCCCGTACGGTGACAGCGTCCCGCCGGTACCGCCTTCCCCGAGGTCCCTCATGCCGGAGCTGCCCGAGGTCGAGGCACTGGCCGCCTTCCTGCGCGATCGGACGGTCGGCCGGGTCGTCGCGCGGGTCGACGTGCCCGGCATCCACGTGCTCAAGACCTACGACCCGCCGGTCACGGCGCTCGCCGGCCTGGAGATCACCTCGGTCGCGCGGCACGGGAAGTTCCTCGATGTCGGCATCGGCGAGGACTTCCCCGGTGACAGCAGCGGGCTCCACCTGGTCGTCCACCTGGCCCGTGCCGGTTGGCTGCAGTGGAAGGAATCGCTCCCGCCCGCGCCCCCGCGCATGGGCAAGGGGCCGCTCGGCCTGCGCCTGCACCTCGACGACGGGTCGGGCTTCGACCTGACCGAGGCCGGTACGCAGAAGAAGCTGGCGGTGTACGTCGTGCAGGCCGCGGAGCAGGTGCCGGGAATCGCGCGGCTGGGCGTCGACCCGCTGTCGCCGGACTTCACCGAGCAGCTGCTTGCAGAGTTGCTGTACGGCCTGCGCAGCCAGGTCAAGGGTGTGCTCGTCGACCAGTCGCGGATCGCCGGGCTCGGCAACGCCTACAGCGACGAGGTCCTCTGGGAGGTCGGACTCTCGCCGTTCAAGCCGGCGGGCAACGTCTCCCCCGAGGACGTGCGGCGGCTGCACCGGGCCGTCGTCGACATCCTGCGCACCGCGGTGGGACGAGCGGCGGGGCTGGCCGCCGGCCGGCTCAAGGCGGAGAAGAAGAGCGGCCTGTCCGTGCACGGCCGCACCGGGCTGCCCTGCCCCCGCTGCGGCGACACCGTGCGCGAGGTGTCCTTCGCCGACACCTCCCTGCAGTACTGCCCCACCTGCCAGACCGGGGGGCAGCCGCTGGCCGATCGGCGGCTGTCCCGTCTGCTGAAGTAGTTCGTCGGCGTCCATCCCGCGGGGCAGCCGAGCCCGCCGAGCCGCCCGCCGAGCCGCCCGCCGAGCCGCCCGCCGAGCCGCCCGCCGAGCCGCCCGCC
>JBBDWV010000013.1:30709-30778 GCA_040902655.1 Mycobacteriales bacterium | reverse complement strand
GCCCGCCGAGCCGCCCGCCGCCCGGCCCACCGCCGCCCGGCCCACCGCCGCCCGGCCCACCGCCGCCCG
>JBBDWV010000013.1:0-30609 GCA_040902655.1 Mycobacteriales bacterium | reverse complement strand
CCCACCGCCGCCCGGCCCACCGCCGCCCGGCCCACCGCCGCCCGGCCCACCGCCGTCCGGCCCACCGCCGTCCGGCCCACCGCCGTCCGGCTGCTGTCCCGACCAGGCGGGCATCTCGTTCAGGACCCTGTACAGCAGAGGTCAACTTTTCGCCGAACATGACCTCTCCTGCACAGCGCCGGCGCGACACATCACCCCCCCGCGCCGTCGTCGTCCACAGCTGGCGCTCGTGGCAGGTTGCCGGTTGTCCACAGCGGCAGGGTGCCCGCTGTCCACAAGACCGCTTGCCTGTTGTGCACAGAACTGGCCTGGAGGCTGACGGCTGCGTGCGCGTCGGGCAACCCTGACCGGATGGACATCCCGGGCCTGCTACGCGCCGCGCGGCACGAGCAGGCAGTCACCCAGCGCGTGCTGGCCGCCCGGGCCGGTATCGCCGCCGCGTCGCTCAGCCGCTTCGAGTCCGGCGCGGCGCTGCCGTCGCTGCCGATGCTCGAGCGCATCCTGCTGGCCTGCGGCCGGGATGCCCACTGGACGCTCGTGCACCGGCACGCCGATCTCGACGCCGAGCTCGCGCGGCTGGAGGCCCTGTCGCTGCGGGACCGGCTGTGCAGCGTGGAGCTGCTCACCAACGACTTCGTCGATCAGCTCGGGCAGATCGACGTGCTGATCGGCGGCGCCTGGGCTGCAGCGCTGCACGGACTGCCGCACGAGCACAAGCACGGCCGGCTCTGGGTGTCCGGAGACGAGACGAGCCTCGAGGCGCTGGCAGCCCTGCTGCTCAGGAGGCTGGCGCTGCTGTACGTCGACGGCGAGCTGAGCTCGCCGACGACCCGTGCCTCGACGCTGGTCCGCCACCCGGAGGCCGAGTGGCGGCTCGGCTGGGTGGGCACCTTCTCCACGACGGTGGTGGGCCCCGGTGGTTCGTGGCCGGCGGAGGTGCGGGTCGACGGCGAGGAGGGACCGCTGCGGGTCGTCGTCGCGGCGGACCTCGGCCCCGACGACGGTGTTCGACCGGACGTCCTGGAGCGCTGGCTCGCCCGCCGGCTCACGGACCGGGCGGCGGCACCGTGAGGGCGGCCAGGGCCGGCGCACGGCTCGGCCGCTGACAGACCGGCGCGCGGTTGGGCCGCTGACAGACCGGCCGCTGACAGACCGGCCGCTGACAGACCGGCGCGGTGGGGGCAGGATGCGCGGGTGCTCTCCGACCGCCGGTTCGTCAAGGTCGTGGCCCATCGGGGATCCTCCGGCGCGCATGCCGAGCACACCCTCGGCGCCTACGAGCTCGCGCTCGAGGAGGGTGCCGACGCGCTCGAGTGCGACGTGCGGCTGACCCGGGACGGTGTGCTGGTCTGCGTGCACGACCGGCGGATCGACCGGGTCAGCGACGGCCGCGGGGTGCTGTCGACGCTCGAGTTGGCGGAGCTGGCCGAGCTGGACTTCGCCTCGTGGAAGGCCCGCCGGGGCGACCCGGTGCTGGAGGCGGCCTGGGAGGAGGCCGAGCAGGACCCGGAGCGGCGCAGCGTCCTGACCCTCGAGCGGCTGTTGCAGCTCGCGCTGGACAGCCGTACTCCCAGCGGGCGGCAGGTGGAGCTGCACATCGAGACCAAGCACCCGACCCGGTACGGCGGGCTCGTGGAGCGCAGCCTGATCGACCTGCTCGGACGCTACGGCCTGGCCGCCCCGCTGTCCCGATCGGCCTCACCGGTGACCGTGATGTCGTACGCCGCGATGTCCCTGCGCCGGGTGCATGCGCTGGCGCCGGCGCTGCCGACGGTGTTGCTCATGGAGCGGGTCCCGGTCCGCTACCGGGACGGGCGGCTGCCCGCCCGGGTCGGCAGCGCCGGCGTGGCGCTGCGCGTGGTCAAGAACCACCCTGGCTACGTGCAGCGGGTGCACGACCACGGCCACCGGGTGCACGTCTACACCGTGGACGAACCCGAGGACGTCGAGTTCCTGCTCGATCTCGGCGTCGACGTCATCATCAGCAACCACCCCGGCCGGGTCCGTCACCGGCTGGCGCAGCGCTGACCGCCGGCCCGCACCTAGGCTGCCAAGGCCGCGCACCAGGCCCCACACACCAGGTCCCGCATCAGGTCCCACACGGAGTCCCACGTCCCGAGGAGCCCCCGATCAGCACCCGCCGTCACCCGCCCGCCCGCTCGACCGGCGCCCCCTCACCGTCGGCCGGCGCGTCCACCGCGGTGCCCGTGGTCGGTGGCCGCGAGCCCTGTCCGTGCGGCAGCGGCAAGCGCTACAAGGCCTGTCACGGCAAGGGCAGCGGCGAGGACCGCCGGCTGGTGGCCCGGCCCTTCCAGGGACGTGTCGATGAGACCGAGTGGGTGGCGCTGCGGGAGATCGTGCCGGCGGCGACCGCCCCGCTGCGGTTGCGCGACGACCCGGACCGTCCGGTGGTCCTGTCGACCGTCCTGCCACTGGCGTGGCCGGCGATGGTGCGCGCCGACGGCAGGATCTTCCTCGGCCTGCAGGTCCAGTCCCGCTCCGGGGACGTCAGCCGCGACCTGGCGTCCGCGCTGGAGCTCGCCCTCGAGACGCCGCCCGGCAACAGCGTTCAGCCGATCGGACTGCCCGGCCCCGGACGGCGGCTGCAGGACCTGCTGGCCGAGGACCCGCTGGACATCACGCTGCACCCCGGCTTCGACTACTGGGTCGAGGGTGCGGCCGACCCCACCGGGGAGGTGGCCGCGTCCATGGAGCGCGCGAACGCCTCCGTCGTGCCGACCGCGCGGCTGCAGTCTGTGCCCGCGGCGTACTGGTGCCGGATGAAGGAGCGGAGCCATCTTCGGTGGGTGCTGCCCGAGCCGGAGGACCAGGTGCTGGACGCGCTCGCCCGGCTCACCGTCGCGGGGGGCCTCGCGATCGGCCCGGACACCCGCTACGTCGGGTCGTTCCGTGCGCACGGCCTGATGGTGCCGGTGTGGGACGCGCCGGTGGACCGGGAGGCCGAGGCGATGGAGGAACCGGCCGTCGCGCTGCGGGCCCGTCTCGACCAGGCCCTTGCCGTCGACGGTCCGCTCACCGGTGGCGAGCGCCGGGCCCGCTCCGGCCTGCTCAGCCGCCAGCTCACCCTCAACTGACCCCCCACCCGCAGAGGTCAGCCGGGGAGCGGGTCGCGCGCCACCGGGCAGCTCATGCAGCGCGGCCCACCGCGACCGCTGCCCAGCTCGCTGCCGGCGATGCGTACGACCTCGATGCCGGCGCTTTCGAGCCGGTCGTTGGTCACGGTGTTGCGCTCGTAGGCGACGACCAGGCCGGGCGCGAGCGCGAGGGTGTTGTTGCCGTCGTCCCACTGCTCGCGTTCGGCGGTGACCGGATCGAGGCCGGTGTCGATGATGCGCAGGTGGTCCAGGCCCAGGGCGGTCGCGGCGGCCTGCAGGAACGGCTTCGGCCCGGCCACCTGCAGGCTGTGGTCGTCGCGGGGGGTGACGGTGTAGGCGGACAGCGTGTCCGCGACCGCCGGGAACATCACCACGGCATCGCGGTCGACCATCGTGCAGACGGTGTCCAGGTGCATCGTCGCCCGCTCCTGGGCGATCGGCACGGCCAGCACGGTGTGCGCGATTCCTGCCGCAAAAGCCCTGAGAGCAAAGGCTTCTACCCCCGCGGGTGTCGTTCGTTGGCCGGTTCCGACGGCGACTACGCCGGGCGCCATCACGAGCACGTCACCGCCCTCGAACCACGCCTCCTCGCGACTGCCGCCGTACAGCAGCGGGGTGCCGGCGAAGCGGGGGGAGGAGCGGTAGATCGCGCCGGCCAGCGCCCGTTCGCGTTGGCGGGCGTGCATGGACGGGCTGGTGACGGCGACGTGGTCGTCGACCCAGACCGAGGAGTCGCGGGTGAACAGCAGGTTCGGCAGCGGGCGTACGACGAACTCGCCCGGGCCGGCCAGTCGCGCGACGACACCGTCCGGGCCGTGCGAGGGCAGCTCGTCGTGGGTGAGCCCGGCCGAAAGCACGCCGGCCAGTTCGTCGCTCGGCAGGTCGAGCAGCCAGGCACGCAGGACCGTGGCCAGCGCCGGCCCCACGACGGCCGGCGCGACCGCCGACTGCACCACCTCCTCGCGCGCCGCCGGCGACCCGAGCGTCTGGACGAGCAGGTCGGTGAGGTAGAGCACCTCGACGCCGCGCGTGCGTAGCGCCTCGGCGAAGGCGTCGTGCTCCTCCTGTGCGCGGGCCACCCACGGCAACCCGTCGAACAGCAGGTCGGCACTGTTGCGGGGCGTCAGCCGCTGCAGCTCCGCGCCTGGCCGGTGCAGCAGCACGGTGCGCAGCCGGCCGACCTCGCTGGTGACCCGGTGTGCCGCCGCGGCGAGTCCGGTCATGGCTGCACCCTAGAGATCCGACCCGCACAGGTCATCCGGCACAGGCCATCCGGCGGATCGCGTCAGGCCGGTCTCACGCGGCGGTGGACTCCTCGAGCAGGCGCTCCTGCAGGCCGGCGAAGAAGGCCAGGTTGATGGTCGAGCGCCACCAGGCACCCTTGACCATGCGCGGTCCCCACTCCGGTCGCTCGGCGGCCAGCGGCTCGATCGCCTTGTCCATCCAGTCCCTGCCGTGCACCGGGTCGACCTCGGCGTGCTCGACGTAGAACGGGTAGCCGCCCTGCGGTGCGCCCAGCCGGTCGAAGGCCTGCAGCACCAGCCGGCAGCGCGGACCGGCCTGCAACTCGAGCAGCCCCAGGGCACCGATCATCTCCGGCTGCAGCCAGCGGTTGGTCGCCATCAGGCCGTTCAGGGCGATCCGCTCCAGGGCGGCGACCGGCAGCTCCTCCCGTGGGACGGACGGCATGTCGATCGCCGCGACCAGGTCGGCGTGCAGCTGCGTGTGCACCCCGGCCAGCTCGCCCTGACCCATCTCGTCCCAGAAGTTCTTGGCCAGCTCGAGCTTCGCCGTCCCGGACAGCCCGACCTGGCAGAGCGCGATCAGGTCGTCGAACCCGCCGTCCGGGCCGCCTTCCAGGGCGAGGAAGTCCACCACCTGTTCCCACGTCGCCGTCGTGGCGAGCCACTTGTAGGCCGCCGGCAGCCGGTCCTTCGCCGCCACCGCCCGCATCGCCTGCACCACCTCGGCCGGGGTGCGGCAGTCGGTCAGTGGGCCGGCCTGCTGCCAGGCCTGCTCCAGCTCGTCGAGCCATTCGGCCTCGAGCCGATTCTTCAGCTCGGCGACGGCGGGCGCGTGCTGGTGCCGCACGGCCTCCCCCACCACGTCGAGCGGAGCCGTGTGCAGGTCGTAGACGCGCAGCAGGGTGCGGAAGCGGTCGCGGCGGTCCACCGGCTCAGCGCTGCGCAGCAGCTCCAGGGCGGCTCCGCCGGCGCGCAGCGCGCGAGCCAACTGCTCGGCCGAGCCGGGGGCGTCTGTCGGGGTCATGGCAGAGTTCCTCGCAGGAGAAACGGGCGGGACATCGGACTTCTGCCCCTCGATCTGCGGCTGTAACAGCACGTTAGCGTCCCGTCCCCGGCCACTACGCGCCGACGCACGCGGCGATCAACCACCGAGAAAGGCGCCTCCGCTTGGCGATCTTCTGGTTGCTGGATCGGCAGCGGACACGCCGGCGCGTCGGATGCGAAACCAGCCAGCAGAAGATCGGCGGCAGTGGACGGCGCCTCAGCGTCGACCCGGGCGCCAGATAGCGGCTGGTCGGCGCCCCGCGCGGGGCGGCGTCGAGCATTACTAGCGTGTAGTGCCTCATGCGACCTCAGGCTGTCGGCGCGGTGCTCCTGGCGGCAGCGCTGTTCGGAACCACGGGTACGGCGCAAGCTCTCGGCCCGGACTCCACGACGCCGCTGGGGGTAGGGGCGGCTCGACTGGCGGTCGGTGGGCTGGCTCTGCTCGCGCTCCTGCCCCTAGTCGGCGCGTCATGGCGTGAGGCGATGGTGCTGTGGCGCACGCGCTCCGGACTGGTCGCAGGAGCGTGCACCGCGCTGTACCAGGTGTTCTTCTTCGCGGGCGTCCAGCGTGCTGGCGTGGCTGTCGGGACGCTGATCGCTCTCGGTAGTGGCCCGGTCCTGACCGGCGTGCTGGCGCGTCTGGTGCTCGGTGAACGACCTGGCCGCTCATGGCTCATCGCCACGGGTCTCTGCCTCACGGGCCTATCCGTGCTCGTCCTTGGCGGCTCACCGTCAGGGACAGTCGATCTGCTCGGTGCGGTACTGGCACTGCTCGCCGGGCTGTCGTACGCCGCCTACACCGTCTTGGCGAAGCAGCAGCTCGACGCCGGGCACCGCCCTCCCGCCGTCATGGCCGGAGCGTTCGGCCTCGGCGGCCTCCTGTCTCTGCCGTTGCTGGCAACGCAGCCGGTGGGATGGCTCGGTGACGGGAGCGGCGTACTGCTCGCGCTGTACCTGGGCCTGTTTACCGTGACGCTGGGCTGCCTGCTGTTCGTGCGGGGACTGTCCTCGCTTCAGGCGGGGCCGGTGACCACGCTGATGCTGGCTGAGCCCGTGGTGGCAACGGCGCTCGGCATCACGGTGCTGGGCGAGCGCCTGTCATGGCTAGGCGCGATGGGCGCGGCGTTGGTGTTCATCGGACTCGTCGTTCAGCGCAGAGGTTCAGCAGCGAGGGTGCCTGCGCCGGAAGGTGCCCCAGCCAGCGCATAGGTGCGATTCGCGGACGATGCAGAAGCCGTTCTGCAACAGGCGCGCGCCGCCACTACCCGTGCGGGCCGACCAAGATCTTCACGCCTGGTGATCTACTGGTTGCTGGATCGGCAGCGGAAATGCCGGCGTGTCTGCTGCGAATCCAGCCAGCAGAAGATCAACTGCCGACGAGCCGCCGGACCTCGTAGGTGCGATTCTCGCTCGTTCGATTGCTGCTGCCCGCTGGTGACTGCGCCGTCAGCGGCCGCCGAACTCCGCCGCGGCGGCGTGCGCCTCCTGCAGCACCTGCTTGACCGGACGACCGAGGGCAGCCGCAGCCGCAGCGACGTCCTCCCACTCCGGCATCGTGTTCACGACCTCGCTGTGCAGCAGGCCGAGCTTCACGCGGATGCGCCGTCCCTCCACCTCGACGGTCCGCTGCGCCCGCTCCAGCTCGGTCTTCGCCACCGGCGTCTCCCGCAGCCCCAGCGTGCTCGTCTGGCGGAAGACCACCTCGCGCGCCGCGGCCGCGAGATGCGCGTCGCAGAGCACCGACAGGGTGTGCGCCGGGCGCCCTTTCTTCATCAGGACCGGTGTCAGCCAGGCGTCGCTCGCCCCTGCGGCGAGCAGCGCCTGCAGCACGCCCGGCCACAGCCGCGGGTCGAGGTCGTCGACGTTGGTCTCCAGCACCAGAGCGGTCTCCGGCACCAGAGCCGTCCCGGCCTCGTGCACCGCGTCGCCGAGCACCAGTCGGAGCACGTTGGCCAACTCCTCGGGATTCCGTCCTCCTGCACCGGAGCCGGTGCGCAGCAGCGACATCGGCGGCAGCGGGCCGTACGACGAGACTGTCGTGGCGAGTAGCGCCGCGCCGGTCGGGGTCGTCATCTCGGCGGCCACCGGGCCGGCCTGCACCGGCACCCCCTTCAGCAGCGCGAGCACCGCCGGGGGCGGGACCGGCAGCGGCCCGTGGGCCCCCCGCGTGGTCCCGGAGCCGAGTGTCACGGTCGAGGCGGACAGCGCGTCGAGCCCGAGCGCGTGCAGCCCGGCCGCACAGCCCACCACGTCGGCCAGCGCGTCGAGGGCGCCCACCTCGTGGAAGTGCACGTCGTCGACGACGACCCGGTGCACCGCCGCCTCGGCCGCTGCCAGCCGGGCGAAGACGCCGAGCGCCAGCGACCGCACAGCGGTGGGCAGCGCGGCCCGCTCGAGCAGGGAGCGCACGTCCGCCCAGGTGCGGGCCGGCGGCCCGGCGGGGGCCAGCACGTCCACCTTGCAGGCGCCGATCCCGCCGCGCACGACGTCCGAGCGGCGCAGCCGGACCGGCTCGACACAGACCGCGTCGACCGCCTCCTGCAGGGTCTCCAGCGGGGTGCCCGCGTCCACCAGCGCACCGAGCAGCATGTCGCCGCTGATCCCGGCGGAGCAGTCCAGCCAGCCGATCACCGCGACGTCCGCCGGGCCACCCGCGCTGCGAAGACACCTGCACCGAAGCCGTTGTCGATGTTCATCACCGGGACGCCGGGCGCGCAGGCGTTGAGCATCGCGAGGAGCGCGGCCAGCCCGCCGAAGCTCGCGCCGTACCCGATGCTGGTCGGCACCGCGACCATCGGTGTGCCGACCAGCCCACCCACGACCGAGGGCAACGCCCCCTCCATCCCGGCCACGACGACGAGGCAGTCCGCGCGGTCGAGCGCGGGCCGCGCGGCGATCAGCCGGTGCAGCCCGGCGACACCGACGTCGTCCACCCGCTCGACCTGCGCGCCGAAGGCCCGCGCGGTCAGCGCCGCCTCCGCGGCCACGGGTCCGTCCGAGGTGCCGGCCGCCAGCACCGCCACGGTCCCCCGCGCGCGCGGCAGCGAGCCGACGGCGACGGTGCTCCCGTCGACCAGCACGTCGTCGTGCGCCGCCCGCAGCGCCGACACCGTGTCGGCGCCCGCCCGGGTGACCAGCACCGCGCGGTCCCCGGACGCGCGCAGCGCCTCCACCACGTCGAGCACCTGGGCCGTGCTCTTGCCCGCGGCGTAGACCACCTCCGGATCACCCGTGCGCAGCGCCCGGTGCACGTCGACCAGCGAGTGCGCCAGCGCGTCGTAGGGCGCGGTCGCGATCCGGTCCAGCGCGTCGGCCGGATCCACCTCGCCCGCGGCGACGGCGGCCAGCAGCTCCTGCGCCTGCATCCGGTCCACGGCCGGGAGCGTACGGCGCGCGACTAGGGTTTCCGCGTGTCGAACCCTCCCGCCGCCGCCCCACGCACCACGCGGTGAGCCCCCCCGTGCCCGGCGACCGGCCCGCGAGGCTGGGCTACCTCGGTCCCGCGGGCACCTTCACGGAGGCGGCGCTGCGCACCCTGCCGGCTGCCGAGCGCGCAGACCTGACGCCGTACGCCTCCGTCGTGGCGGCGCTGGACGCCGTCCGGGACGGCGACTGTGACGGGGCGATGGTCCCGCTCGAGAACTCGGTCGAGGGGTCGGTCGCGCGGACCCTGGACGAACTCGCGGTCGGCCCGCCGCTGCAGGTCGTCCGGGAGGTGCTGCTCCCGGTCAGCTTCAACCTGCTCGGCCGGTCCGGCACCCGCCGGGAGGACGTCCGGGTCGTCGCGACCCACTCGCACGCCGCGGCGCAGTGCCGCCGTTGGCTCCGCGACGAGCTGCCCGGCGCCGAGGTCGTGCTGACACCGTCCACGGCGGATGCCGCGCGTGCGGTCGCGGAGGGCCGCTTCGATGCGGCGGTCGCGGCGCCGGTCGCGGCTGGGCACTACCGGCTGCAGGTGCTCGCCGACGACGTGCAGGACAACGACGGCGCCGTCACGCGTTTCGTGCTGGTGTGCCGCCCGGGACCGCCTCCCGCATCCACCGGCGCGGACCGTACGACGCTGTTCGCCTTCATCGCCGAGAACGCCCCCGGTGCCCTGCTGGCCCTGCTGACGGAATTCGCGGTGCGCGGCATCAACCTCAGCCGGATCGAATCGCGGCCCAGCGGCGGGGTGCTCGGGCGGTACTTCTTCTCCATCGACTGCGAGGGGCACCTGGCCGACGCCCGGGTCGGCGAGGCGCTGGCGGCGCTGCACCGCGGCTGCGCCGAGGTGCGCGTGCTCGGCAGCTACCCGCGGGCCGACGGCCTGCCGCCCGACGTGCGGCCCGGCACCTCCGACGCCGACTACGACGCGGCGGCCGACTGGCTCCGCCGGCTGCGCGGCTGAGTACACGGCGACGGGCCAGCGGCAGGCCGGGCCCCCGCCGGTAGGCTCATGGCGGTGATCGACCTCAAGCAGCTGCGCGACGACCCCGAGCGCGTCCGGGCCTCGCAACGGGCCCGCGGCGACGACCCTGCCCTGGTCGACGCCCTGCTCGTCGCCGACGACGCGCGCCGCGCGTCGGTGACCCGCGCGGACAACCTGCGGGCCGAGCAGAAGACCGTCTCCCAGTCGGTGAGGAGCGCGAGCCCGCAGGAGCGGCCGGCGGTCCTCGAGCAGGCCAAGGCGCTGTCCGCCGAGGTGAAGGCAGCCGAAGCCGCCCAGGCCGAGGCCGACGCGGCGCTGCGCGTCGCCCACCTGGCCGTCCCGAACGTCGTGCTCGACGGGGTGCCGCCGGGCGGCGAGCAGGACTTCGTGGTGCTCGAACAGGTCGGCGAGGTGCCGTCGTACGACTTCGGCGTCCAGGACCACCTCGACCTCGGCACCGCGCTCGGCGCGATCGACACCGAGCGCGGCGCGAAGGTCAGCGGCAGCCGCTTCGCCTTCCTCACCGGCTGGGGCGCGCTGCTCGAGCTGGCGCTGGTCAACCTCGCGATCGGCCAGGCCGTCGAGAACGGCTTCAACCCGGTGATCGCCCCGGCGCTCGTCCGACCGGAGGCGATGGAGGGCACCGGCTTCCTCGGTGCGCACGCCGACGAGGTCTACCGGCTGGCCGACGACGACCTCTACCTGGTCGGTACCTCCGAGGTGCCGCTCGCGGCCTTCCACGCCGGCGAGGTGCTGGAGGAGCTGCCGCTGCGCTACGCCGGCTTCTCGTCCTGCTTCCGGCGCGAGGCCGGCAGCCACGGCAGGGACACCCGCGGCATCATCCGGGTGCACCAGTTCGACAAGGTCGAGATGTTCTCCTACGTGCCGCTGGCCGACGCGGCGGCCGAGCACGCGCGGCTGCTCGAGCAGGAGAAGGCGTTCCTCACGGCGTTGGAGCTGCCCTTCCGGGTGATCGATGTGGCCGCGGGAGATCTGGGCTCGTCGGCCGCCCGCAAGCTCGACTGCGAGGCGTGGTTGCCGTCGCAGCAGCGCTGGCTCGAGCTCACCTCGACGAGCAACTGCACCGACTTCCAGGCCCGCCGGCTGGGCATCCGTACCCGGGGTGCGGGCGGAACGTCGCCGCTCGCGACGCTGAACGGCACGCTGTGTGCCGTCGGCCGCACCATCGCGGTGCTGCTCGAGGTGCACCAGCGCGCCGACGGCTCGGTGCACGTGCCGCCGGCGCTGCGTCCGTGGCTGGCGAACCGCAAGGAGCTGCTGCCCCAGTGACGCCGAGGCTGGTCGCCTCGGATCTGGACGGCACCCTGCTCCGCAGCGACGGCACCGTCTCGCCGCGCACCCGCGAGGTGCTCGCCCGGGTCGAGCGGTCAGGGGTGCTGTTCGTCATGGTGACCGGGCGGCCGCCGCGCTGGATGGGCACCGTGGCCGAGCAGACCGGGCACCGCGGCATCGCGGTGTGCGCCAACGGCGCGCTGGTCTACGACCTCCACACCGAGCGGGTGATCCGCTCCTCGCCGATCGCGGCATCGGCGGCAGCCGACGTGGTGGCGGCGCTGCGCCGGGACGTGCCCGGCATCACCTTCGCGGTGGAGAGGGTGCTGGAGGGCTTCGGCCGTGAACCCTCCTACCTCCCGCGGTGGGACGTCGGCGAGGCCGCCGTCGCACCGGTCGAGGAGCTCATCGCCGCCGGCGTCGTCAAGCTGCTGGCCCGGCACGAGGAGCTCGGGTCGGACGAGCTGCTCGCCCGTGCACGGGAGTCGGTGGGTGCCGTCGTGGAGTGCACGCACTCCACGACCGACGGGCTGCTCGAGATCAGCGCGACCGGCATCTCCAAGGCGTCCGGGCTCGCCTCGATCGCCGAGGAGCGGGAGGTCGCCGCGGACGAGGTCGTGGCCTTCGGGGACATGCCGAACGACCTGCCGATGCTCTCCTGGGCCGGGCACTCGGTGGCCATGTCCAACGCCCACCCGGAGGTGCTGGCCACTGTCGACGAGGTGGCTGCGAGCAACGACGAGGACGGAGTCGCGCAGGTGCTCGAGCGCTGGTTCTGAGCCCGGCACGTCTCAAGGTGACGGCGGTACCGGTCGACCTGCCGAGGACAGCACGGCTGCCCCCTCACAGTCCTGGAGCCCCGGTGTCCCGTCCCCGCTCGATCGTCACCTCCTGCCTGCTCGTCGCCGGGGCGCTGCTGCTGTCCACCGGACCGGCCACCGCTGCCGGTGCAGCACCCGCGCAGGCCGCCACCGGCCGGTGGATCGTGACGGTGGCGTCCGGTGCCAGCATCGCCGACGTGGTCGGCCAGCACACCCGGGCCGGCGGCGTACGCGCGGACCGGGCATTCAGCACGGTGCTGCCCGGCTTCGCCGGCCAGCTCAGCACCGCCGCGGTCAACCGGCTGCGCTCGGACCGGCGGGTGACGCGGGTGGAGCGCGACGGCACCGCCCGCGCCGTGGGCACCCAGAGCTCACCGACCTGGGGGCTGGACCGGATCGACCAGGCAGCGCTGCCGCTGGACCGCGCCTACGCCTACCCCGCCACCGGCAGCGGTGTGCAGGTACACGTCCTGGACACGGGCGTCCGCGTGCACGACGACCTCGCCGGCCGGCTCGCGCCCGGCTGGACGGCCATCTCCGACGGCCGGGGCACCGACGACTGCCACGGCCACGGCACGCATGTCGCCGGCACGGTGGCCGGTACGGCGTACGGCGTGGCCAAGGCGGTGACCGTCGTACCGGTCCGCGTGCTGGACTGCACCGGGTCCGGGACCTGGTCCGGCATCATCGCCGGACTGGACTGGGTGGCCAAGAACCGCAAGGGCCCCGCCGTCGTCAACATGTCCCTCGGCGGAGGTGCCTCCGCGAGCCTGGACGACGCCGTGCGGAGGCTGGTCGCCAGCGGCGTGAGCGTGGTCGTGGCAGCGGGCAACGACGGCAAGGACGCCTGCGACACCAGCCCGGCGCGGGTGGCCGAGGCCGTGACCGTCGGGGCCACGGGCAGCACCGACGCCAAGCCGTCCTGGTCGAACCTCGGCAGCTGCCTGGACCTGTTCGCCCCCGGTCTCTCGATCACCTCGCTCAGCAACGCCTCGCGCAGCGGCACCGCCACGATGTCCGGCACGTCGATGGCCAGTCCGCACGCGGCAGGCGTCGCGGCGCTCGTCCTGGAGGGCGCGCCGACGCTGGCGCCGGCCGACGTGGCCGGCAGCGTGCTGGCTGCGGCGACCGGTGGCGTCGTCACCGCCGCCGGCACCGGCTCACCGAACCTGCTCCTGCGCGCCACGACCGTCACCAGCCCGGCCGCACCGCCGGCAGGGACCGAGCCGACGCAGGAGAACACGGCGCCGGTCGCCGCGGCCGCCGTCGCCTGCAGCGCCGCCACCTGCACCTTCGACGCGTCGAACTCCTCGGATGCCGACGGCAGGATCGTCTCCCACGCCTGGTCCTTCAGCGACGGAGGGACCTCCGCCGGCGCGACCGTCTCCCGCCGCTTCAGCAAGCCCGGGACCTACACCGGGACCGTCACCGTCACCGACGACCTGGGCGCCACGGCACGCGCCTCGGCCAGCGCCACCTGTGGCTGGAGCGGCAAGGGCAGGAGCCGGACGCTGCTCTGCTCCTGAGAGCTCGGGCACCCGGGCGCAGCGGCACGTCCGCCGCGCAAACGGGTGAACCTTCCCGCGACGTCGGGATCGGCAGCCCGCCGGACTCCAGCCGGGCGCCTGTTCGTGCCGAAGCACTCTTCGTCAACCGATAAAGGCAAACCCGGTGCGAGCCGGGGACGCAAAGCCACGGGGCCCTCGAGGTCAGCCGGGCCGCCGACAGACAGGACCTCTCGGACATGCCCAAGAACCATGGCCTGCTGACGCTTGCCACCGGGGCGACCACGATCGCCGCGTTCGCTCTGCTGACCGCCGTTGCCGGCGGGGCCGCCGCCGCACACCTGGCCACCGCGGGTGGCTCCGCTACCGCGACGTCCGGCGTCCAGGCGGACACCCGGCCGGCCCCGCGCACCGACGGGTTCGACCCGGCCAGCTGCCTCCCGCAGCCGACCGCTCCGACAGCCGGCGCAGCCGGCGGGGCCGTCGCCGTCGTCACCCTCGTGGTGCCGGCGACCACCCTGATCGAGGTGGACGACCTCGGGCGGCCGGTCTCGGTGAGCACCAACACCGGTCAGGCGCCGTGCATCACCGACCGCTTCCTCCGGGTCGGCGCCGACGGCACCGGCACCCCTGCGGACGAGGCGCTGTCCACCGCGGTGCTGAGCGTGCAGTTCGGTGCGGGCTGGGAGCCCGGCGTGCTGCAGGCCTTCCCGCGCCCCTGACGCTGCTGTCGTCGCGGTCGCGCCTGTCCTACAGGTACTGCCCGGTGCCCGTCGGCCCTGGGCGGCCGTCCGACATCCCCTGCGGCAGGGCCGGCCGGCCGCGCATCTGCTCGAGCTGCACTCGGGCGGCCATCTGCTGCGCGAACAGCGCCGTCTGGATGCCGTGGAACAGCCCCTCCAACCAGCCGACCAGCTGGGCCTGCGCGATGCGCAGCTCGGCGTCGCTCGGGACGTGGTCCTCGGGGAACGGCAGGGTCAGCCGGTTCAGCTCCTCGCACAGCTCCGGCGCCAGACCGTCGCAGAGCTCGGCGACGGAGTTCCGGTGCACCTCCCGCAGCCGGGTACGGGAGGCGTCGTCCAGCGGCGACTGGCGGACCTCCTCGAGCAGCTGCTTGACCATCGAGCCGATCCGCATCACCTTCGCCGGCTGCTCGATCAGGTCGGCCGGGCTCTGCTGCTTCGAGGGCTCGATCGAGCCGTCCTCGCCGACGGTGACGCTGCCGAGCGGCTGCCCGTCCGGACCCATCACCACGACCTGCTGTTGCGGGGTTTCCGCCTGTCCTGCCTGCTCGTCGTCCATGTCCCGATCCTGCCCCACGTGCCCGGTCCTGCACCCGATCGGGCAGGCTCGCTGCATGTTCGACAGCCCTCCCGCGCACGACAGCCCTCCCGCGTACGACGTCGAGGCCGTCCGCGCCGACTTCCCCGCCCTCGCAGAGGGGCTGGCCCACTTCGACGGCCCCGGCGGCACGCAGGTGCCGGCCGTGGTGAGCGATGCCGTCGCCGGCGCGATGCGCTCTGCGCTCAGCAACCGGCACGGGCCGTTCGCCAGCAGCCGCCGGGCGGACGCGATCGTCGGCGCGGCGCGCGAGGCGGTGGCCGATCTGGTCGGTGGAACCCCCGACGGGGTCGTCCTCGGCCAGTCGGCGACCGCCAACACCTACGTCCTGGCCGGCGCACTGGCCCGCAGCTGGCACCCGGGCGACGAGGTGGTGCTCAGCCGGCTCGACCACGACGCCGACGTGCGCCCGTGGGTGCAGGCCGCGGCGCGGGCCGGCGCCGTGGTCCGGTGGGCCGAGGTGGACGCCCGGACGACGGAGCTGCCGGTGGAGCAGTACGACGAGCTGGTGAACGAGCGGACCCGGCTGGTGGCGGTCACCGCGGCGAGCAACGCCACCGGCACCCGCCCGGACGTCCGGGTCATCGCCGACCGCGCCCACGCCTTCGGAGCTGTCGTGCACGTCGACGGCGTGCACGCCACGCCGCACCTGCCGACCGACGTCCGCGAGCTGGGCGCCGACCTCTACAGCACGTCCGCCTACAAGTGGTACGGCCCGCACCTCGGCTGCACCGTCGGCGACCCGGCGCTGTTGGCGAGGCTGCGCCCGGACAAGCTGCTGCCCAGCAGCGACGCGGTGCCCGACCGGTTCGAGCTCGGTACGCCGAGCTTCGCGTCGCTGGCGGGGGTCACCGCCGCCGTGGACTGGATCGCCTCGCACGGGGTCGGGGGGACCCGCCGGGAACGGGTCGTGTCGGCCATGACGGCGATCTGCTCGTACGAGCAGCAGGTGTTCGCCCGGCTGCTCGACGGGCTCGCCGGCCGCGAGGCCGTGATGCTGGTCGGTGCTCCGGCGCGGCGTACGCCCACGGCCTGCTTCACCGTCGCCGGCCGCAGCCCGCTGCAGGTCAGCGCGGACCTGGGCAACCAGGGCGTCGCGGTGTGGTACGGCAACTACTACGCCATCGAGCTGATGACCGCGCTCGGGCTCGAGGAGCACGGCGGGGCGGTCCGGGCCGGCGTGGCCTGCTACACCACCGCCGCCGAGGTCGACCGGCTGCTGGCCGCCCTGTAGCCGAGCGCCAGGCCGGCCTTGCGATCACCCCAGCGGCCATGATCAACGCCGCACTCCCTCACCCTCGCCTGCCCGGGAAAGCGACCAAGTCCGGCGTTGATCACCCGGGAACGGTCAGCACGACCTTGCCGACGTGGCCGCTCTGTTCGAGCACCCGGTGCGCGTCCGCCACCTGGTCCAGCGGCAGCACCCGGTCGATGACCGGCCCTACCTCGCCGGCCTCGACGGCCGGCCACACCCCCGCGCGCACCGCCGCCACGATGGCTGCCTTCTCGGCCGCCGGGCGAGCACGCAGCGTGGTTGCGTGCACCGACGCCCGCTTGGCCAGCAGCGCGCCGAGGTCGAGCTCACCCTTGGTGCCGCCCTGCAGGCCGATCACGACCAGCCGTCCGCCGGTTCGCAGCACCTGCACATTGCGGGCGAGGTAGGCCCCGCCCATGTTGTCGAGCACCACGTCGGCACCGCCGGCCAGCTCGCGGACGACCTCGACGAAGTCCTCGTCGCGGTAGCGGATCGCCCGCTCCGCGCCCAGCGCCTCGGCCCGTTCCGCCTTCTCCGGCGAGCCGACCGTGCACAGCACCCGGGCGCCGTGCCGGGCAGCCAGCTGGATGGCCATCGTGCCGATTCCCGAGGTTCCGCCGTGCACGAGGAAGACCTCGTCAGGGGCCAGCCCGGCGAGGGAGAAGACGTTGGACCAGACGGTGCAGGCGACCTCGGGCAGGGCCGCCGCCTCGACCAGCGACAGCCCGCGGGGGACGGGCAGCAGCTGCCCGGCCGGTACGGCGACCCGCTCGGCGTAGCCGCCGCCCGAGAGCAGGGCGCAGACCTCGTCGCCCACGGACCAGCCGGTCACGCCCTCCCCGAGCACGGCGATCCGCCCGGAGCACTCCAGCCCGGGATACGCCGACGCTCCCGGGGGCGGATCGTAGAAACCCTTGCGCTGCAACAGGTCCGCCCGGTTGACGGCGGTTGCCACGACGTCGACCAGCACCTCACCGGGGCCGGTGCTCGGGTCGGGCACGTCGGCGAGGGTGAGGACGTCGGGGTCCCCGAAGGACGGGAGGGTGACAGCGCGCATGCCGGCCACCGTACGGTCCTGCTGTGGACGAGCCTGCTGTGGACGAGGCCTTCTTCCTGCCGCTCGGTGACGACCGCTGGCAGGCGACCATCCACACCACCGGTCCCTGGGACGCCCGCTTCCAGCACGGCGGACCGCCGGCAGCCCTGCTCGCGCGTGCGGTGGAACGTTGTGCGCCGCGCGAGGAGATGATCGTCGCGCGGGTGACGGTGGAGATTCTGGGCCCTGTGCCGGTCGCCGAGGTCGAGGTACGCGCGCGCGTGCTCCGCCCCGGCCGCAGCGTCGAGCTGGTCGAGGCGGTGCTCTCGTCCGGCGGTCGCGACGCCGCCCGCGCCGCGGCCTGGCGGGTCACCCGGACTACGCAGCCCGGTGCCCCGTCCCGCCATGAGCCGGCCCCGCCGGTGCCGGATCTTGCGCCGCCGGATCTCCCGGTGTCGGATCTCGCGGTGTCGGATCTCGCGGTGTCGGATCTCGGGCCGTCGGATGTCGCGGCGCCGCATCTCCCGGCGCCGGCCCCCGCGGCGCTGGCGCCCGCGGCGCCGGTCGACGGGTGGGTCGACGGCTATCTGTCCGCCGTCGAATGGCGTTTCGTCACCGGCCGCTTCGACCGGCCCGGGCCGGCGACCGTCTGGTCGCGACTGCGCTACCCGCTGGTGCCGGACGAGGAGCCCAGCGCGCTGCAGCGGGTGCTGTCGGTCGCCGACAGCGGCAATGGGCTGAGTAGCGAGCTGGACCTGACCGCGTGGCACTTCATCAACCCGGAGCTGACGGTGCACCTGCACCGGGAGGCGGTCGGGCCATGGGTGTGCGTCGACGCGCAGACGGTCATCTCGCCCGGCGGCGCCGGCCTGGCGACCACCGTGCTGCACGACGTCCAGGGACCGGTCGGCGTGGGGGCGCAGAGCCTGCTGGTCGCACCGCGCTGACCGCTATCAGCAGCGGAGCACCCTCGACAGGGCAGCGCCTGCATGATCAACACCGTGGATGCGCACTTTTTCCGCTGCAAGAACCGGAGGAAGTACGGCGTTGATCATGGGTGTAAGTGGCGGCGCCGGCCCCGGCCCCGGCCGGGCGGCGGTCCGGCGCCGTCGTCAGCCCACGTACTCCCAGTGCCACGGCTCGGGCAGCGAGCCGCCGGGCTTGGCCCAGGCCGGCTGCACCCAGCCGTACCGCCCGGCGTTGGCCTTCAACCAGCGGTGGGTGCTCGAGCCGAAGCGCTCCGCGCCGCAGCCGAGGTCCACGGCGACGCCGAGCCCGTGCCGGCTGGTGCCGGGGACCGCGGCCAGCCGGGGGTGGCGCCGGAACATGCTGACCTGCCCGGCGTAGGAGCGGTAGGAGTCGTTGACGCACAGCCGGGCACCGCGGGAGGCGAGCGCCGCGGCGGTCATCCGGTTGAAGGCTGCGGCCGCGTCCGCGCGGAGTGCATGGCCGGGCGCCCCGTCGAGCGGGCACAGCGCGGAGCGGTCCAGGAAGCCGTTGGCGTGGCCGCGGGTGCTCCCGCCGTCGCAGCCGGCCGCGACAGCGGCGGCTCGGCGTTGCGCGGCGCGGGCGGCCCGGCGTTGCGCGGCCCGGGCCGCCTCCAGCCGCCCGGCGGCCGCCTCGAGCTTGCGGGCACTGCGGTCGGCCACGGCGCGCAGCTCGGCGACCTGGGCGGTGAGGTCGCGCTCCCGGCGCGCGGCGTCGTCGGTGAGCTGCTCGACGCTGCGCACCGCACCCTGTGCGCGGACCCGTGCGGCGGTGGCCGTGCGCAGTACGTCGGTGGAGCCGCCGCGGACCCGGTCCAGGTCCGCTCGGGCCACCACCTGCTCGACGTAGCGGTCGGGCGTGCCCGTGAGCGCGAGCGCGAGGGAGTCGGGGACGGGGGAACGGTAGGCAGCCGACGCGATCGACCGCAGCCGGTCGCGCGCCTCGTCGGAGCGGCCCTGTGCGGCGCCGGCCGCACGCCGGGCCCGTTCGAGATCGCGCCGTACGCGGCGCAGCTCCGTGCGGCCCTCCTCGAGACGGTGGGCGCCGGCGCTGAGGGTCTTGGCGGTCCGGTCGACCTCCGCGCGCACCGCCGCGAGCTCCCGGGCCGCCACCTGCACCGGGTCGGCGGCCTGTGCGCCGGTCGGCACCGGAGCCAGCGGCAGCGCGACCGCGAGTGCGAGTGCGAGAACGGTGGCCGCGCGGCGCAGGAGACAGCGAGCAGGGACCACGCCCCGGACCCTAGGCGCGGGTGGCCCCGAAACCTCGCAGGCGCGGCGGGTGGCGGGCGGTGGGCCTGCGGCGGGCGGCGGGACTGCGGCGGGCGGCACCGGGCGCGACGGGCGGCACCGGGCGCGACGGGCACGAGCCGCGCGCATCGGCGCGTTCCGGAGTCGCGGCACCTCGCGCCGGACCACCTTGCCCGCAGCGCGTTGTGCAGGAGAGGTCAAGAAACGGGAAAAGTTGACCTCTCCTGCACACACCTTCATCGGCCACATATCGCCCGCGCAGGTGTGGCTGCAGCCAGAGCGTCGACTGGTTGCTCCCCGTCCGAAGCAGCGCGATCAGCAGTCGCTCCGGGGACCAGCGGGGACCAGCCGGCAGGACCCGCCCGCGGGATCAGCCCACGTACTCCCAGTGCCACGGCTCGGGCCGGCTGCCACGCGGTCCGGCCCAGTCCGGGTGGATCCAGCCGAACGCCCCGGCGTTGGCCCGCATCCAGGCGTGCGCCTCGGTGCCGAAGCTCTGCACCCCGCCGCAGAAGTCGACGGCCAGGCCCCAGCCGTGCTGGCTGCGGCCGGGGGTGGCGGCCAGGTTGGGCTTGCGGCGGAAGACGTCCACCTGCGCGGGATAGCTGCGGTAGGAATCGGTCACGCACAGCGGCACGCCTGCGCTGGCCAGGCGTGCACGGTTGAGTGCCTCGAAGGCCTGCGCCGCGTCACTGCGCAGCCGGTGCCCTGCGCCGACGGAGAGCGGGCACAGGCTGGCCACGGAGAGAAACCCGTTGACCTCGCCGGCGCTGCTCGGCGGCTGGCACGACCCAGCGCCCGAACCGGCCGGCGAGCCGGCGCCGGCCGCGGCCACCGCCCGCTGCCGGGCGGCCACTGCCGCGCGCTCGGCGTCGGCCTGCGCCTTCGCCTCGGCCCGTGCGGCTGCCTTGGCCGCCTCCGCAGCCTGCTCGGCGGCGTGCACCTGGAGCAGCCGGGTCCCGGCGGCCTGCAGGTCGGCGGTCAGCCGGGCTGTCCGTTCGGACATCGCGCGGCGCTGTTCCTCCAGCTCCTGCTGCTGTGCCAGCGCCTTACGCCGCAACTCGTCGGAGCGGATCAGGGCGGCACCGGCACCGGCCTGCTGCTGGGCGAGGTCCCGGGCGACGTCGCTGTGCGTGGCACCGAGCCGGTTCACCGAGCGCTGGACGTACGCGAGGTGGGACACCGCACGAGGCTCGCCGGACAGCAGCGCGGTCACCATCGGAGGCATCCCGCCCTTGTAGGCGGCCCGCGCCAGTCCGGACAGGGCCCCGCGCGAGTCGGCCTCGGCCGCGAGCAGCTCCTCCCGGTCGGCGCGTGCTGCGAACTGCTCCTGCGTGAGGCGGGCCAGCGCATCCTCGGCCGCGTCGTAGGCCGTCGCTCCCTCGGCGAGCTGCACCGCGACACGCTCGATCTCGGCGTCGAGCGCCGCGACCTGCTCCTTCAGCGAGGCCGAGGACTCCGCCGGCCGCGGCTCGGCCGAGACCGGGCCCGGCAGGCCGGCTGCGGCGAGCGCCGCCGCGGTGAGCACGGCACAACCCAGTGCGCGTAGCCGCGGGGTTCGGTCAGGACGCACGGGACTCCGGTCTCTCGGGGAGGAAGGCGGGTGGGTACTCGGGGAGGAAGGCGGGCGGGTACTCGGGAAGTCTTCGACCGGTGACCGCTCCGGCTGAAGCCCGGCGGGGGTGGGAAGGTCGTCGGCGTGCCTGCTCATGACGTCGCCTTCGTGCTCGGCGGCGGGGGTGTGCTCGGCGCCGGCGAAGTAGGGATGCTGCGCGCGCTGCTCGAGTCGGGCATCACCCCGGACCTCGTCGTCGGCACGTCGGTCGGCGCGCTGAACGGCGCCTTCCTCGCCGCCGACCCGAGCATCGAGACGACAGTGCGGCTGGCGGAGCTGTGGCGCCGGCTGTCCGCCGACGGCGGTGTCTTCAGTGGCTCGCTGGCCGAGCGGTTCGGGACGGCCGTCCGCAGCCGCACCCACCTGCACCGGCGCGGACCGCTGCGCCAGCTGCTGGCCGACTCCCTGCCGGTCGAGCGGATCGAGGACCTGGTCGTGCCGTTCCAGTGTGTGGCCGCGTCGATCGAGCGCGCGGCCGAGCACTGGTTCAGCTCCGGGTCGCTGTCGGACGCGGTGATGGCGTCGGCGGCGGTGCCGGGCCTGCTGGCGCCGGTGCGGATCGGGGACGAGCACTTCCTCGACGGCGGCCTGGTGAATTCGATCCCGGTCAGCCGCGCGGTCGAGCTCGGCGCGCGCACGGTCTACGTGCTGCAGGTCGGCCGGATCGAGCGACCGCTCGCGCCGCCGACCCGCCCGTGGGAGGTGGCGCTGGTGGCCTTCGAGATCGCCCGGCGGCACCGCTTTGCCGCGGACATGGCGCGGCTGCCGGACGACGTCGTCGTGCACGTCCTGCCGACCGGCGGCGAGGTGCCCGAGGGGCTGGCGCAGCTGCGCTACCGGGACGTGCGCCGGGTCGGGCACCGGGTGGACCGGGCACACGCGGCGACGGCGGCGTACCTCCAGGCACTGCCGTGACGCTGCCGCCGCGATGGGTGCGCCGGCCGCTGTCGTGCCTCGTGCTCGCGGCGCTGCTGTTCACCGTGACGTTGCTGCCGCTGCTCGTCGTGGTCGCGGCCTTCGCGTCGGCCGTGCTGCCGGGCCGCTGGCGGGTGCTGCGCCTGCTGGCCTTCTTCCTCGTCTACCTGTTCGTCGAGTGCGTCGGGCTGGTCCTGGCGCTGGTGCTGTGGCTGGCCAGCGGCTTCGGGTGGCGGCTGGCATCACCGGCCTTCCGGCGGGCGCACTACGGGGTGCTGCACGTGCTGCTCGCCCAGGTGCTCACGGCGGCCAGGTGGCTGTTCCACCTCGAGATCGACACCGACGGCGTCTCCTGGTCGCCACTGGACGACGGCGTGCCGGGGTCGACCAACGCGATGGTCGTGCTGTGCCGGCACGCGGGCCCGGGGGACTCACTGCTCCTGGTGCGGACGCTGATGGACCGCGACCACCTGCGCCGGCCGCGGATCGTGCTGAAGGACGCGCTGCAGTGGGACCCGCTGCTCGACGTCTACCTCAACCGGCTGCCGAGTGCCTTCGTCACGCCGGGTCGCCAGGACATGGCCCGACGCATCGGCGCGCTGGCCGCGGGCATGGGCGAGGAGGACGCGCTGCTCCTGTTCCCCGAAGGGGGCAACTTCAGTGAGGGTCGCCGCAGACGGGCGATCGACCGGCTGCGGCTGAAGGGGCTGGCCGACCAGGCGGACCGGGCCGAGCAGATGCGGCACGTCCTGCCCCCACGGCCGGGCGGTGTCGCGGCCGCCCTGGAGGCCGCACCGCAGGCCGACGTGGTGCTCGTCGCGCACACCGGCCTCGAGCACCTGTCCACCGTCGGTGACCTGTGGGACGGCCTGCCCATGGACAGCACCGTCCGGCTGCGCTGGTGGTTCGTGCCGGCCGCGGAGGTACCACGCGACGCCGGGGCCCAGGAGCGGTGGCTCTACGAGCGCTGGGCGGAGATCGACGACTGGCTGACCGCAGGATCGGAACGGGACCCCGGCCGCCCTACCAGCGGGTAGCCAAGCGCGTACACAGCGTGGGCGCTACCCTCGGCTCAACCGCCTGTCAACCCCCAGCAGGCTGAGAGTGGAGACCGACACCGCAGTGCGACCCGACGATCCCGGCACGCAGGTCCAGCAACGTCTGGTACGGGCTGTGCAGGCCGCGGAGCAGCAGGCTCGCCGACGGGTGGAGTGCCTGCACGAGGTGGTCTTCGAGGTCGGCCCCGATCGCTGCATCGCCTTCCTGAACCCCGCGTGGTCGGAGCTGCTCGGCTGGTCGGTCGCGGAGTCGCTGGGGCGGCGCCTGACGGACTTCTGCCTGGAGGACGACGTGGAGGCGCTCCGGCTGGGGTCGGTCGGGGACCGCCCGCTGCGGTTCCGGCACCGCAGCGGCGAACTCCGCTGGCTGCAGCTCAGGATCGGCGCGGACGACGGCGGGTCGCTGCTGGCCGGTGCGCTGCTGGACGTCACGGACCGGGTGCGGGTCGAGGACCGGCTGGCACATCTGCGCCGGCACGACGCGCTCACCGGGCTGGCCAACCGCGACGCGTTCCTGGAACACCTCAGCGCAGTGCTGACGGGCCGCCGCGGCGGCGCTGGCAGCGTGCTGGTGGTCGACCTCGACGACTTCGGCTCGCGGAACGTACAGCTCGGACCGCAGCGGGGGGACCGCGTGCTGTGCGAGGTCGCCGGCCGGCTGGAGCGGCTCGCACCCACCGGCCGGGTCGCGCGGCTGGCCGGCGACTCCTTCGCGCTGCTCGACGAGCAGGCGTGCGACGGGCAGGCGGCGGCGGACCTCGCGGCCCGCATCGCCGGCGCCCTGCTCGCGCCGCTCCGGCTGGAGGACGACGCGGTGGCGCTGACGGCCAGTATCGGTGCCGTGGTGCTCGACGACTCCGTGCAGGCAGCGGACGCGGCGCTCGCCGAAGCCGAAGCCGCGCAGCGACGGGCGAGCCGCCAGGGTGTGGGCCGCTTCCTGCTGTTCGCACCGCACATGCGCGCCGAGAGCCAGGCCCGGGTGGAGTACGAGGACGCCTTGCAGCGCGCCCTGGACGAGCAGCAGTTCCGGCTGGTGTATCAGCCGAAGGTGTCCCTGCAGGACCACCGGCTGATCGGTGTGGAGGCGTTGCTCCGGTGGGACCTGCCGGCCGGCGGAGTGGTGCCGCCGGCGGAGTTCGTCTCGGTGGCCGAGCAGACCGGGCTGATCGTCCCCATCGGCGCATGGGTGCTGCAGGAAGCGCTCCGGCAGGCGGCGCAGTGGCAGGCCGCCTTCCCCGGGCAGCCCCCGCTGGAGATGTCGGTCAACGTCTCGGCACGACAGTTCGACCGCAGCCTCGCCGAGACCGTACGCACCGCCCTGCACGCCCAGGGGGTCGATCCCGCGACCGTGTGGCTGGAGGTGACCGAGAGCGTCGTCATGGTCGACGTGGACGCGGCCGTCGACGTGCTGCGCTCACTCAAGGTGCTCGGCGTGAACATCACTGTCGACGACTTCGGCACCGGCTACTCCTCGCTGGCCTACCTGCGCCGGCTCCCGCTCGACGGCCTGAAGATCGACCGGTCCTTCGTCGACGGCCTGGGTCGCGACAGCGGGGACACCGCCATCGTCGCCGCCGTCGTGGGGATGGCGCACGCGCTCGAGCTGTCGGTCGTCGCGGAAGGCATCGAGACCTCAGAGCAGCTGTCGGCGCTGCGCAACCTCGGCTGCGAGACCGGACAGGGCTACTACTACGCGCGGCCGCAGCCACCGGAGTTCGTGGCGGAGCTGCTGGGCACCGCCGCGCGGACCGGCGCGCCGCCGACGCTGCTGCCGGCCGGCGCGGCCGCTGTCTCGCGCGCGGACGTCGTCCTGGTGGTCGACGACACCGCCGACATCCGGCAGTTGGTGCGGATGAGCCTGACGACAGGTGGTTTCGAGGTGTACGAGGCGGCGGACGGGAGTGCGGCGCTCGAGATCGCGCGCCGGGTCCGGCCCGACTGCGTTGTGCTCGACGTGCACATGCCGCAGCTGTCCGGCTTCCAGGTCTGCCGGGCGTTGCGGGACGATCCGGCCACGGCCGACTGCACGATCCTCATGCTGACCGGCACCGACCGGTCGTCGGACAAGATCGAGGCTTTCTCCGCCGGGGCCGACGACTACCTGCTCAAGCCCTTCGCGCCGCGCGACCTGCTGGCCAGGACGCGCAACGCCCTGCGCCGGCGCCGTGAGGTGCAGAGGTGAGCCAGCCGCGACGGCGGGTCGGGTCGTGAACCCACCACGCCGGCTCGCCGGCGGGGGCGCGCCGGTTCCGCCGGACGACGCCGAGCGGCTGCGCGCGCTTCGCCGGTACGACGTCCTCGACACACCCCCCGAGGCAGGCTTCGACCGCGTGACGAGGCTGGCCGCCCGGCTGTTCGCCGTGCCGATGGCGTGGGTCTCGCTCCTCGACGAGGACCGGCAGTGGTTCAAGTCCTGCATCGGGGCGCGGCTGCGGGAGACGCCGCGCGACATCTCCTTCTGCGCGCACGCCATCGCCGCGGACGACGTCCTCGTCGTGCCGGACACCCACCAGGACGTGCGCTTCGCGACCAACCCGTTCGTCACGCAGGACCCGCAGCTGCGCTTCTACGTCGGTGTGCCGGTGCGGTCCGACGACGGCTATCCGCTCGGCACGCTCTGCGTCGCCGACGTCGTGCCCCGGCCGGCTCCGGCGCCGGATCAGCTCGCGGCGCTCGTCGACCTCGCTGCCGTCGTCGAGGACGAGCTGCAGCAGCGCCTCGTGCGCCGTGACTACGCCCGGGCCGAGGTGCAGGCCCGCATGCTCGCCTCCATCGTCGAGTCCTCGGACGACGCGATCCTCAGCAAGGGGCTCGACGGGACGATCCTCAGCTGGAACAACGGCGCCGAGCGCCTCTACGGTTACTCCGCGCAGGAGGTGGTCGGGCGGCACCTCTCGCTTCTCCTGCCGCCGTACCTGCCGGACGATCTCGCCCGCATCCTGCCGCGCATCGCCGCAGGCGAGCGCGTCAGGGACTACGAGACCGTCCGCGTCTGCAAGGACGGTCGCGAGCTCGACGTCGAGCTCACCGTCTCGCCGATCCTGGACGCACGGGGCCAGGTTGTCGGCGCGTCGACCATCGCCCGGGACATCAGCGCCCGCAAGTCAGCGCACCACGAGCTGGCGGAGGCGCACCGGCAGGCGGACGAGGCGTCGCGACTGAAGTCGGAGTTCCTGGCCAACATGAGCCACGAGATCCGTACGCCGATGAACGGCGTGATCGGGATGACCGGCCTGCTGCTCGACACGCCGCTGTCGCCGGAGCAGCGGCAGTACGCGGAAACGGTCCGCTCGTCGGCGGAGTCGCTGCTCACGTTGATCAACGACATCCTCGACTTCTCCAAGATCGAGGCCGGCCGGATGGAGCTGGAGGTCCTGGACTTCGAGGTGCGCTCGGCGGTCGAGGAGGCGGCCGAACTGCTCGCCGAGGGTGCAGCGGCCAAGGGGGTCGAACTCGCGACCCTGGTCCAGCCCAGCGTGCCCCCGATGCTGAGTGGTGACCCGGGCCGGTTCCGGCAGGCGTTGCTCAACCTGCTCGCGAACGCCGTGAAGTTCACCGACCAGGGCGAGGTCGTGGTCCGGGTCGGGATCGTCGAGGAGACCGACTCCGACCTCCTGATCCGGGTCGCCGTGACCGACACCGGGATAGGGGTGCCGGAGGAGAAGCAGGCCGGCCTGTTCGAGAGCTTCTCGCAGGCCGACGCCTCCACGACCCGCCGTTTCGGCGGCACCGGCCTCGGGCTGGCCATCACCAAGAACCTTGCCGAGCTCATGGGCGGCAGCGTCGGGGTGAGGAGCGTTCCCGGCAGGGGCAGCACGTTCTGGTTCACGGCGCGGTTCGGGAGGGCCGACGAGCTCCCCAGGACCGAGCCGGTCGTCGACCTGCAGGGGCTGCGGGTGCTCGCGGTCGACGACAACGCGACCAACCGGAGCATCCTGCTGCAGAACCTGCGGGCGTGGGGCGTCCGCGCCGGGACGGCCGCCAGCGGCCACGAGGCGCTCGAGATGCTGTGCGCCGCGTCGTACAGCACCGACCCGTACCGCGTGGCGATCCTCGACTACCAGATGCCGGAGATGGATGGCCTCGACCTGGCTCGTGCGATCCGCGCGGACGCCTCGTTCGCGGACCTGCGGCTGGTCCTGCTGACCTCGTCGGGCCGGCGCGGTGACGCGGCGCTCGCGCAGGCCGCTGGCATCGAGGCGTTCCTGACCAAGCCGGTGCGCGAGACGTTGCTCCGGCAGTCGCTGGCGACGCTGCTCGGGCTGCCCGGGCCGGAGCAGCCCAAGCCGCTGTTGACGAGGTACCGGGTGAAAGAGCTGGAGGCCTCCCGGCGCCCGCGCCTGCTCGTGGTCGACGACAACGCGGTGAACCAGAAGGTGGCCTCGGCCCTGCTCGAGCGGCTGGGGTACCGGGTCGACGTGGCGGCCAACGGGCTGGAGGCGGTGGACGCCGTGGTCCGGGTGCCGTACGCCGCCGTGCTGATGGATTGCCAGATGCCCGAGCTGGACGGCTACGAGGCGACGCAGCAGATCCGCCGGCTCGACGGTGCGGTCAGTCGCACGCCGATCATCGCGATGACGGCCGGGGCGATGAAGGGGGACGAGGAGCGGGCGCGGGCGGCGGGGATGGACGACTACCTGTCCAAGCCGATTCGAGCCGAGGACCTGGCCGCCGTCGTCCAGCGGTGGCTGTCCGCCGACGCCGCCGGTGGGGTGGAGGTCGCTGGTGAGGCGGGGGTCGCTGGTGAGGCGGGGGTCGCCGGTGCCGCCGCCGGCGAGCCGGACACCGAGGGCGACCGGCTCGACCAGACGATTCTCGCCGGACTGCGCGAGCTCGGGGCCGAGAGTGGCCCGGCGTTGCTCGCCGACCTCGTGACCGTGTTCCTGCGCGATGCCGGGAGACGTCTCGAGGAGCTCCGCGCGGCCCTGGCGGCGGGTGACATGGGCCGGCTGGGCTCGGTCAGCCACACCGTGAAGGGCAGCGCCGGCAGCCTCGGCGGGCGCCGCGCCGCGCAGTTGGCGGACCGACTGGAGACGGCGCCGCGGGAGGACGCGGCCGCGCTGATCGACGGGCTCGAGCGCGAGCTCGAGCACCTGCGGGCGGTGCTGCCCGCCGCGCTCGGCATTTCTGGCCTTCCTGTCGCGACCAGCTCCGCTGCGCCTGCGGACGAGCAGCTCCGCCGGGGCCCGTGACGGGGCCGCTGCACCGGCCGGGGACGACTGCACGCATACTCGCCCGATGACCGACGACCTGCGCGCTGTCGTGCTCGATGTCGACGGCACGCTCGTCGACAGCGAGCGCGACGGGCACCGGGTGGCGTTCAACCTGGCGTTCGAGGAGCTGGGTCTGCCGTACCGCTGGGATCCGGAGCTGTACGGGGAGCTGCTGCTCGTCACCGGTGGCGAGCGCCGGTTGGCCAGCTACCTCGAGGGTCAGGGTCAGGGCGAGGCCGAGCGCAGCGAGCTGGCGCGGCGACTGCACCGCCGCAAGACCGAGCTGTTCCAGGAGCTGATCCAGGACGGGCGGGTGCAGCCGCGGCCGGGAGTGACGGAGCTGCTCGACGAGCTGGCCGCAGAGCGCGTGCGGGTGTCGGTGGCGACCACCGGCAGCCGCGCCTGGGTGGCGCCGCTGCTCGACCGGCTGTTCGGGCTGGACCGTTTCGAGGTGGTCATCACCGGCGACGAGGTGGACGTCCTCAAGCCGGACCCGGCGGCCTATCTCCAGGCGCTGGAGGCGATGGAGGTGCCGCCCGCGCCGGACGTCGTGGCGCTCGAGGACTCCCGCAACGGGCTGGTCGCGGCCAGGGCGGCCGGCCTGTCCTGCGTCGTCGTGGTCAACGACTACACCCGCGAGCAGGACTTCTCGGGCAGCGAGCTCGTGCTCGACGGCTACGGCGCCGATTCGGCTCCCAGGGTGCTGCACGACCCGTACCGGCTCGCGCCCGACCGCCGGCTGGACGTGGCGACCATGCGCCGGGTGGCGGCGGCGCGGTCGGCCGGGGACGCCGCGGGGCGGTAGGACCTCCCGGTCCGGCAGGGCGTGGGGTTCAGGCTGATTCGGCCGACTCCTTGATGGCGGCCAGCGTCACGGGGATCCCGGTGCGGGCGGCTTCCGTCCGGTCGGCGATCTGCGCCTCGGCGTCGGCGCCGAAACGCTCGTGAAACCGGTCGATACCCGCCGGGAGGAACTCCCAGGACTCGGTGAGCCGCGTGCCGCCCTCGGCAGGCACGCAGGTGTAGGCCCAGCGTACGTAGGACTCGCCTACCACGAAGGCGAATTCGCGGCCGGGCTCCGCGGTGACGACCTCCGAGCGGGTCTCCCACGTGCGGTCCGGAGTCGAGTTGCGGCCGGTGAACCGGCCGCCGACCCACGGCCCGTCGCCCTCGTCCCACCAGCAAGCCCGGCAGATCGGGCTCCACTCACCCATCCGGGTCACGTCGGAGATCATCTCGTAGACGACCTCGGGCGGGCGGGCGACGAAGATCGACTCGGAGTAGCGCAGATCGGTCACCTGAACAGTCTCCACCCGTGCCCGGCCGGCACCACGGCGGGCGCCGGCCGCAGCGGTCCGGGGGCGTGACGTCGGCGTCGCGGGCCCTGGGGACGGGATCGAGCATCGACGCGCCCGCCCTCACATGCCCGCCGCTGCAGCTGTCGCCGTCTGCAGCAGAAGGCCGTGATCGTTCCGAGTCACCTGCGGCACACCTGCGCCGCGCTGATGATCGCGCTGAACCTGCCGCTGCTCGCCGTGAGGGACCGGCCGGGCTACAGCACCATCCAGGTCACCGCAGACAAGCAAGTGCGGGCACCTGCTGCCCAGCGTGACGGACGCCGTGGTCACCGGCCTGGACTCGCTGATGCAGCGATCCGCGACCCGCAGCGCGTTGTGAGCGACATAGCCGGCTAGCGTGCGTCCCGACCAAGCTCTGCATGCCTGGTGATCTTTCGGTGACTGGATCGGCAGCGGACACGCCGGCGCGTCCGCTGCGAATCCAGCATCCAGAAGATCAACTGCCGACGAGCCGACGCATAGGTGCTCTTCGCGGACGATGCAGAAGCCGTTCTGCAACAGGCGCGCGCCGCCACTACCCGTGCGGGCCGACCAAGATCTTCACGCCTGGTGATCTTCTGGTTGCTGGATCGGCAGCGGACACGCCGGCGCGTCTGCTGCGAATCCAGCATCCAGAAGATCAACTGCCGACGAGCCGACGCCACATAGGTGCCGCTAGGCGTCCTCGGACAACGCTGTGTCAACGGCGTGTCACACATGACTGACGGAACGGAACGGCGTTCTTCAGTTCGCGGAAACCCCGCCCCATCCGGGCAAACACGTAGGCTGGCACCGCCAGGAGGGCTCGCCTAGTGGCCGATGGCGGCGGTCTTGAAAACCGCTGAGCGGGGTGACTCGTTCCGTGGGTTCGAATCCCACGCCCTCCGCTGACCTGCGGTTTTGTGATCGGCGACCCCTTCGGCGGCGGTCGTTGATCGCCAGATGGGGCCGAAATGGGGCCGGGATGTACGACCGACGTCCGGCGGGGCACCAGCCGGACCGCCGCCTCGGCGGCTTCCCGGGCGACCTCGGACAGCACGCTGGTGTGGGTGTCGGCGGTGATCGCGATGGTGGAGTGCCCGAGCATCTCCGATACGACCTTGAGGTTCGCGCCGCCGGCAATACTGGTAACCAGCAGAGTTCCTATCCGGTCGAATAGCTCACAGCTGATGTG
>JBBDWV010000012.1 GCA_040902655.1 Mycobacteriales bacterium | reverse complement strand
CTAGCTCAGCTCGAGCAGTCGACCGCGACCGCGAGGGCGCCGCACACCTGGCGCATTCGTGCGTCGCTCAACCGGCCGAGCCGGTCGAGGAGTACGGCGAGCGACACACTCTCGACGGCGTCGAGGTTGACCGCCGAACGATGCGGTATCGGGTCGTCGCCGGGCTCGAGCACCACTTCGCTGACGAGTCCTCGAATCGTTGTCGTGCATGGTGCGATCAGGGCTCTGCGATGCCGCGGTATCACTGCGTCGCGGGAGAGTACGACGACCGGACGCCGGCCGATCTCGGGCAGCTCGCACCACCAGACCTCGCCACGGGCGGGCAGGGCGCTCACGACGCGGCCGCCGCCCGTCTGAACGACGCCAGGTCGCCCCACTCGTCCGGCTCGTCGATCGGGTGCTCGTCGTAGGCCGCATAGCTCGCGTCCACATCGGCGGCACGGTGGCGGGCGAGGAGGGCCGCGAGGGCCTCGTCCACGAGAGCAGCGTTGGTGACTCCGGGCCGAATACCTCGGGCATCCTCCAGCAGCGTCGCGTCCACCGTCGTGCTCAACCGTATGCGGTTCATGCCATCATCATGCCATGCGGCCGCCTTCTCGTAGCGTCCAGCCTGCAGGCCTCCACAACCGATCTTCGGCGAGTCACCATGGTCGGCTGGGTAAGGCCTGGCGGCATGGCCGGGCGAGGGGATCTCCACAGCCGATCATCGTGCCCGAGGCGAGCATCAGCTGTGGCGTCCTGACCGGCACCAGGTCGTCAGCGAGTAGCCGACTGCGGTGGCAGGTCGGTGCCCACCCAGCCCGGCCTCAGGTCCTGTAGGCATCTCGTCGGTGCTCGATCCGGAGCACGACGACCTCCTTCAGCTCCTCGTCCACCCGGTACAGGATCCGGTAGGTGCCGCGGCGCGCGGACCAGATGCCCAGCAGCTGGCCGCGCAGCGGCTTCCCGACGCGCAGCGGCTGCTCGATCAGCGTCGTCGTCAGGAAGTCGGTCACCGCGGCAGCGACGGCTTCGGGCAGTCGTTCAGTGAGCGCCCGACGAGCGGGAGAGGTCAGGACGAGCTCGTACCCGTCCCCCACGATCACGCCAGGAGGCCGCGGACTGCGTCGACGCCCCGGATCACGTCGCCGCGTTCGTAGCTCGCTTCCGCTTCGCGGATGTCGGCCAGCGCCTGCGGGTCGGCCAGCACCGACAGCGTCTCCTCCAGCTCAGCCAGGTCCTCCGGGCTGATCAGGACCGCAGCGGCCCGGCCGTTGCGGGTGATGGTGACGCGCTCGTGCTGCTTCTCGACCCGGTCGACCACCTCGGACAAGTGGTCCCGGACCGCCCGCAACGGTTCAACACTCATGGCCACGATTGTGGCGCACCTCGGCCCGTCCGTCCACCTGAGGATGCTTGACCGTGGCTCACCGGTCGTCGTGCGGCGCCCATGTTCAGGCGATCATGGACCGGTTCAGTGTTCGTACGAAAACGGAGGCGGTCGCGCTCGCCCTCCGGCACCTGGCTGGGCAACCCCTGACCCGAGCAGGCGCTCGAGATACGGGGAGCCGGCGCCATCGACAAGGTGCCGGCTCGTACTACGAAAGTCGCCACCTGACCGTCCGGCTGAGGGATCCATCACCGGGACTGCCGGGAGGCATCCGTCGAACTGCTGCAGGTCACCGACACGACGGCCGGGTAGTCCAGGCGCAGCGTGTCGCCTACCGCTCGCCCGCCTCATAGGCCCGCATCGCCGCGATCAGTGCGGCCAGCTCAGGAGCCGACGAGGGTCAACGACCCGGATCCGGGCGTCCTACCAGCTCGGTGACGACGGTCTGTCGTGCTTCCTGGAGGCCGAGAACTGCGGAACCCGGCCCGCGCCCCCGTCGGGAGGTACGGATGGACGCCCAGCGCTGACCGGTTGGATCAGCGGGCGGTCGGTCCCGTCCCGAGGTAGGCCAGTGCGGCTGGATCTGAGAGGAGTGTCGAGCACCTCATGTTCGGGTCGATGCGTCACCCCATGTCGACGTCAGCCAGGCCAAGTCGGACGAGGCCTCCTGCCGGGCCTTCGTGGCACGTGTGAACAGCTAACTCCCCACCGTCCTCCGGGACTGGTGGGGTTTTTTCTGCTGGGGTAGAGGTGTCGGCGGACCTGCGTACGACCGTCGTGATCGACGACCAGAACGTGCACCTGGTGGGGCACGCTGCGTTCGACAAGGACGTGCCGAAGCACGAGACCTTGGTCGATCCGGCCCTGTACGCCGGGCAGCTCGTGGCCGAGCGCAACCGGCGGCAGCGCGAGGGTCATGCCCACGCTGTCCTGGGCGAAGCCCTCGTCTACCGGGGTGAGCCGTCCGCGGAACATGATCCTGACGACGACGCGCACAGTCAGAGTCAGAAGTCGCGCTGGGAGCGAGATGCCCGCGTCCACGTCATCCTGCGCCCCCTGAAGTACGAATACCAGCGAGACGCTCAGGGTCGTCCGGCGACCTTGTACGACGGCAGCAGGATGGTGACTGGCAAGCGCGAGAAGGGTGGTGTCGACGTCCTCTGCGCGTTGGCGGCCGTGCGGGAGGCTGCGGGCGACCCACACCTCGAAGGCTGCTCGGCGAGAAAGCGCGTCACGTGTCCCGGCCCGCAACCCACGTCCGCGACGCTGCCCGCGCCAGCCAGCTCGGCGAAAGCGGTCAGCAGAGCCCGATCCAAAGGCTTGCGGTCCAGCTCGTCGCCGAGTTCCCTGTCGTAGGCAGCCGCGACAGCGTCTATCGCGCGTCCCGGCCCAGCCTCCGGCGTGATCAACGCCGGGGTTGCTCACTTCCGGTACGGCGGAAATGTGCGTGAAGACGGCGTTGATCACAGCATCGGCGACGCTCGCTGGCTTCAGGACGACTGTTGCGCAGGTGATGCTCCTCTTGCGATGTCCCGATGAGCGTTTCTGGCAAGAGTTTGGGCTGCTTGCCGCGCAGCCGCCCCTTGGCCTTCGCGACCCTCATCCCTTCGCGGGTACGACGGCGGATGAGGTCGGACGACGAGGGCGACGCGGTGTCGAACAGGACGAGCAGCTCGTCCGTCGGGCGGCGCTCGGCCCTCGCCATGGTTTGCAGGTCGAGCAGGGCCCTGCCGCCAGGCGTCGAACGGCTTACAGGCGGCATCACAGCAGGATCTGCAGCGCGCGGCGCAGGGAGGGCAGGGCCTTCGGGAACGCACCAGCGAGCATGAGCAGGGCGGCGGGCTTCGCCTCCTGCCGGTGTACCCACGCCTTGAGGGCGTTGATGGCCAGGTCGGAGCCCTCCTGGTGTTGTAGGCGGAAGGCGTCGACGATGCAACGCTCAGGGCTGTAGAGGCCGAGGGCGAGCCCCTCGGACAGCTCGACGACCTGCCGCCCGAGGTGGAACGTGCTCTTGTCGAAGTGATGCCACCGGGCTGGCGCGGCCGTGCGCGGCGCCCTCTTGCCGCGCGGCAGCGGCCGGCCCGGTGACGGTGCTGATCGAGCTGGGTCCACCCGCCGGCGGACGCCGGGAAATCCTTATACGAGGTCCGTATAAGGACTAGGCTCGTCGTATGGCCGAAGTCGTGGTGGCGCTCATCGGGGACGTGGTCCGCTCTCGAGACCATGAGGACCGCAAGGACGTGCACGCTCGACTGACCGACGCGCTCGAGCGGACGAATGGCGATATGACGGCCCTCCAAGCGCTCGACGTCACCGTGGGCGACGAGTTTCAGGGCGCGTACAGATCGGTGGCCGATGCCGTCCGCGCGACCTTCCTGGTCCGCCTGCACCTCCTGCCCGACATCGACGTGCGATGTGGCCTTGGCCGGGGCACGCTCACCGTCCTGCAGGCCACGCGCGGCAAGCTCGTGCAGGACGGGCCCGCCTGGTGGGCCGCCCGAGAGGCCATCGTGCGGTCGCACGAGCTCGAGGCCCAGCGCGGCGGTCGCCCGCGCACGACCCGCAGCTGGTTCCTCGCTGCGCCGGCCGGCACCTGCACCCCCGACGAGCAGCACCTCGAGGCCCTCGTGAACGCGCTGCTGGTCTGCCGCGACGAGCTGCTGCACCGGAATGCCGTTCGCAAACACGCCGAGCTGCTGCGCGACTGGATCCTCGGCGCAGGGCAGGACGACCTCGCCCGCCGCCATGGCATCTCCCAGTCCGCTGTCTCTCAACGACTTACCTCGTTGGGGGGTCAATCCCTGCGGGAGATGGACTGCCTGCTCGCCGCGGCGGGGGACCCGTGATCGCTCTTGGACTGCTCCTGCTCGCTCTGTCGGTGGCGGACCTCGTGCGCTGGCAGCTGCCGTGCCCGCCGTGGCGAGGACGTGTGGGGACAGCCGCCGCAGGGGGAGTGAACGCCGCCGTCCTGTGGTGCGGCGGAGCAGACGCGGCGGAGGTTCTCGCGTGGACCGGGCTGGTCGTGCTGCTGACTGCTGCCTGGGTCGTCCTCACGGCGAGGTCGGTCCTCGAGGACAGATCTGCGGCACCGGGCCTCCTCGCCACCACGCTGATCGTCGTGATCGGGCTGTCGTTGAGCGGCTCGGACCCCACGGTCAGCGGCCTCCTGGAGCGCTGGTTCGACGGCCTCGCCGACAGCCCGCTCACCAGGGTCGCCGTCGACCAGGCCGTTGTCGTGCTGGGCATCGGCCTGTTCCTCACCTCGCCGGCCAACACGGTCGTCCGGCTGGTCCTCAAAGCCGCCGGCAGTCGCCCGGCCGACAACGAGCGCAGCCTCAAGGGCGGCCGCCTACTCGGGCCGATGGAGCGGCTGTTCGTCTTCGGGCTGGGGCTGGCAGGCGAACTCACCGCCGCGTCGATCATCGTCGCAGCAAAGGGCCTGCTGCGGTTCCCCGAGCTCCAGTCGCACCGCGACGACGACGAGCCCCACCGCATCGACGTGCTCACCGAGTACTTCCTGGTCGGGACGATGGCGAGCTTGCTGTTGGCCCTGGGGCTCCTCGCCGTGGCGGCCTGACCTCATACGGCCGTCGTATAAGAAATCCGGAGCGGTGAGCGATTCCGTAAGCCGGTCGTCCGCGGGACGGCTGTGAGAGCACCCGCTTCGGCAGGAGCAGCCCCTTGGTCGACTACAGATCAAGGACCAACGTGAGCGCCGCGTCGACCCGCTGCATCTCCTCGATGGTCAGGAAGCCGACGGACTCCTCGAGACGGTTGAGATCCACGGTGGCGAGCTGATCGCACACGACCAAGGTCCGCCGGTCGGCGATGGTCACTGCCGGCCGGAAGCTTGTCTTCCGCGCGCTGGTACTGGTAAAGGCGAGGATCCAGGTGCTGAGTGTCAGCCAGTCTGGCTGCAGGACCACGGCGTAGCGGCGACCTTTCTGCTCGTGGCCCTGGCCTCGCGCTGACAGCCGATAGACCTCACCCCTCATGCAGCGCGGCCACGTCCTGCTGGATGGCCCGAATCTCAGCAAGGTCGGCTGGGTCGTCCTTGATGGCGCGCGCTTCTGCGGCAGCGACCTGACGACGTTCGTCACGCCGCATCGCTGCCAGCGCAGCCAGGATGACCTGGTCGGCGCTTTGCCTCCTTGCCGCGCCGACCTGGAGCAGCAGGTCGCGCGTGCTGGTCTGGACCTTGACGGTGGTGGTGTCAGCCATACGTCGCAGTCTACTCCTGGTAGACCGATATGCGCCTTTCTCGTCGCGGCAGATGTGAGCTCCCGGTGCAGCCGCGGGGAGGGAGGACCGGAATCGCACCGCTCGTCAGTAGACGTTCCACGATCGGAACGGCCTCCGACGTGGCGCAGCATCGCAGAACCGCGCATCCTGTGCGTTGCTGAGGCCGGCCGCGACGGTGCCGCTGCCTCGCCGGAGGCCGGGTGCCGCCGGTCGTGGACGTCGGGGTGCCGCCGGCCCCTGACCAAGATCTTCGGAACATCCACAGGACCCTGCCCCTGTGGATGTTCCGAAGATCTTGGTCTCGTGTCGGCCCGGGCCGGGCACGGCGGTGCGGTGCTCGGCTGCTCCATCCATCTCGGTGCCGCGCCTGCGCTCGGGGCGGGCGGCCGGCGGCGGCCTACGGCTCGGCCTCGAGCACCTCCTCGGCGGCCGGCTGCATGGGGGCGGCCGTCCGCAGCCCCTCCTCGACCAGGTCGAGGGCCTCCTCGGCGCTGGACGCCCAGGACAGCGCCGCGGTGGCGGCCTCCCGGACGAAGCCGCGCTCGACCATGAGGTCCACCTGCGCGCGCAGCGGGGCGTACAGGCCGTCGACGTCGAGGGCGACGACCGGCTTGGCGTGCATGCCGAGGCTGCGGGCGACCCACACCTCGAAGAGCTCCTCGAGCGTGCCCAGCCCACCGGGCAGCGCCAGGAAGGCGTCGGCGCGCTCGTCCATCAGCCCCTTGCGGATGCGCATGTCGTCGACGACGAGCAGCTCGTCGGCGGACAGGTCGCCGACCTCCAGGGCGAGCAGCGCGCTCGGGATGATCCCGGTGGTGCGGGCTCCGCCGGCCCGGGCGGCCGTGGCGACCGCACCCATCATCGACAGCTCTCCGCCGCCGGTGACCAGGCTGTGGCCGCGCTCGGCGAGCGCCCGGCCGACCTGGGCGGCGACCTCCACGTACGACGGGTCGATCCGGGTGCTGGACGAGCAGTAGACGCAGACGGCCGGCACCGCGCCAGGGTAGGCGGCCCGGGGCGCGCCGGCGGCGGCGGGTGAGCGCCGCA
>JBBDWV010000011.1 GCA_040902655.1 Mycobacteriales bacterium | reverse complement strand
TCGACACCGCCGTCCCGGCCGAACCACCGGACCGCCCCCAGGTCAAGGGCGGCCACGGCAGCCCGCCGGCGTCCGCCTAGCCGCACCCGATCCCGCACCTCCCTATCCCCGACCACGAGGAGCACCCGATGGGCAAGGCCACCAAGACCACCACCGACGCCGACTTCGGCACCGACGTCCTGCAGAGCGACAAGCCGGTGCTGGTCGACTTCTGGGCGGAGTGGTGCGGCCCGTGCAAGATGGTCGCCCCCGTGCTGGAGGAGATCGCGGCCGAGAACAGCGAGAAGCTGACCGTCGTGAAGCTCAACATCGACGAGAACCCCGGCGCAGCTCGCGACTACCAGATCATGAGCATCCCGACGATGGCCGTCTTCTCCGGTGGCAAGATCGTCAAGCAGATCGTCGGCGCCAAGCCCAAGGCCGCGATCCTGAAGGACCTGGAGACCTTTCTGTAGCTGCGTTCTCCACGACGACGGTCGGGCCCGCCGCCGGCTCGCTGTGCGGCGTACGGCCGGATGACCTGTGCCACGGGGTCACCGCCGCAGTAGTGTGCCGAGGGTCCGAACCGGCATCGAGAGGTCCCCCGTGCAGCTGTTCCGCCTCGGTGACCGCGGTCCCGCCGTCGCTGACGTCCAGACGCTGCTGCACGGTCTCGGGCTGCTGCCCGAGGTGCCCGACGAACCACTCTTCGACGAGCGGACCGACCGCGCGCTGCGCGAGTTCCAGCAGCGGCGCGGCCTGTCGGTCGACGGCATCGTCGGCGCGGAGGCCTACCGCGCGCTGGCTGCCGCCCGCTGGAAGCTCGGCGACCGCCTGCTGTCACTGGCCACCCGGCCGTTCGTCGGGGACGACGTGGCCGCGCTGCAGGAGCGACTGCTCGAGCTGGGCTTCGACGCCGGCCGCGCCGACGGCGTCTTCGGGGCGCGTACGGAAAAGGCGCTGCGGGGGCTGCAGCGGGAGTACGGACTGGTCCCGGACGGCACCTGCGGGCCGGCCACCCTGCGCGCGCTGCGCCAGCTCGGCCGGCACGTCACCGGCGGACGCCCTCAGGTGCTGCGGGAGGCCGAGGCGCTGCATCGCGCCGGTGCGGCGCTGCCCGGCAAGGTGGTCATCCTGGATCCGGGGCATGGCGGCCGGGACCGTGGCGCGGCCGGTCACGGACTCGAGGAGGCGGCGGTTGTCGAGGACCTGGCCGCACGGCTCGAGGGGCGGCTGGCCGCCGTGGGGGTCCGGGCGCTGCTGACCCGCGGCCCGGACACCTGCCCGAGCGACGCCGCGCGGGCGCAATTCGCCAACGACGCGGGCGCCGACCTGGTGCTGTCCCTGCACGTCGACCGGGCTCCGTCGCTGCACTGCCACGGCGTGGCGAGCTACCACTTCGGCGCCGGCCGTGGCACCACCTCGACCGTGGGTGAGGAGCTTGCCTCGCTGGTCCAGCGGGAGGTCGTGGCACGTACCGACCTGCTCGACTGCCGAGTGCACGAGAAGACGTGGGAGATCCTGCGGCTGACCCGGATGCCGGCGGTGCGGCTCGAGCTCGGGCACGTGACGCACCCCGGAGACGCGGCCCGGCTGGCCGACCCCGCGTTCCGCGACACCGTTGCCGAGGCGGTGTTGGTGGCGATCCAGCGGCTCTACCTGCCGGCCGACCTGGACCCGCCCACCGGGGTCATGCGGCTGCCCGCCTTCAGCTGACGGGCGCCTGGCGGGCGCGGCTCAGACCGGACGCAGCAGCGGGTCGGGGCTCATCGAACCGAGCAGTCGCTCGAGCGCGACCTCGACGTCCTCGCGCCAGGACACCGCCGACTTGAGTTCGAGGCGCAACCGCGGGTAGCGGTGGTGCGGGCGCACGGTCTTGAAGCCCACCGACCGCAGATGTGCCGCCGGCAGCACGCACGTCGGCGACTCCCACTTCTCGTCGCCGAACGCCTCGAGAGCCCGGACACCGCGGCGGGAGAGGTCCTTGGCCGCACTCTGCAGCAGCAGCCGGCCGAGGCCGCCGCCGGCGAAGTCCGGGTGCACGTGCCCGGTCATCAGCAGCACCGCATCCGCACTCACCGGGCTGGTCGGGAAGGCGATCGAGCGCGGCACGTAACTGGGCGGCGCGTACATCACGAAGCCGGCCGGGACGTTGTCGACGTAGACCACCTTGCCGCAGCTGCCCCAGTCCAGCAGTGTCGCGGAGACCCACGACTCCTTCTCGAACGCCGTGTCCCCGGCCTCTTTCGCGCGATCGAGCGCGACCGGGTCCAGCTCCCAGAAGACACACTGCCGGCAGCGCCCCGGCAGGTCGTCGAGGTTGTCCAGGGTGATGTTGACGGCGCGTCTGGTCACGGTCGGTGCTCCGGACGGGGCGCGCGGAGCAGCCCCGCGAGCCAGCCGCCGACCATGCCCAGCAGCAGACCGAGAAGCAGCGAACCCACGATCCGGCCGGACGGGCGTTCGGACACGCGGAACTCCTGAGTTGCTGGCTGGGACCGCCACCAGGGTAGGCCGCTGCTCGCGGAAGGGACAGCAACAGCTTTATCCCGACGACGGTTGCCGCCGCCGCGGGTAGCCTCACGCCATGTCATCGGGCAAGGGACCGCGGACCGGTCCGAGTGT
Source organism: Mycobacteriales bacterium (assembly GCA_040902655.1). NCBI lineage: Bacteria > Bacillati > Actinomycetota > Actinomycetes > Mycobacteriales > Mycobacteriales bacterium. Next base: position 39,921 of record JBBDWV010000011.1, on the reverse strand, counting down.
CACCCTCGACGCCTTCACCGACCGCTACGCCCAGCGCACACACGGCATGACCGCCTCGGAGATCCGGGCCCTTTTCGCCGTCGCCTCCCGGCCCGAGGTCGTGAGCCTGGCCGGCGGGATGCCCAACCTGTCCGCGCTCCCGCTCGATGTCGTCGGCAAGCTCATCGGCGAGCTGGTGCAGTCGCGGGGTGCGCAGGCACTGCAGTACGGCTCCGGCCAAGGCGATCCCGTGCTGCGCGAGCTCATCTGCACGGTGATGGCCCTCGAGGGGGTCGAGGCCTCACCGGAGGACGTCGTCGTCACGGTGGGCAGTCAGCAGGCGCTCGACCTGGTGACCCGCGTGTTCTGCGATCCCGGTGACGTCGTGCTCGCCGAGGCGCCGTCGTACGTCGGTGCGCTCGGGACGTTCTCGGCCTACCAGGCCGACGTGGTGCACGTCGCCATGGACTCCCACGGTCTGGTGCCGCAGGCCCTCCGGGAGGCAGTGGCCGCCGTGCAGGCCTCCGGCCGCCGGGCGAAGTTCCTCTACACAGTGCCGAACTTCCACAACCCAGCGGGCGTCTCGCTGGGCGAGGAGCGTCGCGACGAGGTGCTGGAGATCTGCTCTTCCGCCGGGCTTCTCGTGCTCGAGGACAATCCGTACGGCCTGCTCGGCTTCGATGCGCCGCCCACCCGGGCGATCCGCGCCCGCGGCGGCGAGGACGACGTGCTGTACCTCGGCTCGTTCTCCAAGACCTTCGCGCCCGGCCTCCGTGTCGGCTGGGTGCTCGCGCCGCACGCCGTGCGCGAGAAGCTGGTGCTGGCCGCCGAGGCCGCGGTGCTCTGCCCGCCGACGTTCAACCAGCACGTCGTCGCGGACTACCTCGCCACCCAGGACTGGCAGGGGCAGGTCGGCGCCTTCCGCTCGATGTACCGCGAGCGGCGCGACGCGATGCTCGACGCACTGACGCAGCAGATGCCCGCCGGCACGACGTGGACCCACCCCACCGGCGGGTTCTACGTCTGGGTGACCTTGCCGGGCGAGCTCGACGCGAAGGTGCTGCTGCCCCGCGCGATCACGGCGCGGGTCGCGTTCGTCCCCGGCACCGCGTTCTTCGCCGACGGCACCGGCCGGCAGAACCTGCGCCTGTCCTACTGCTATCCGACTCCCGACCGGATCCGCGAAGGGGTGCGCCGGCTCGGCACCGTTCTCGAGGAGGAGGTCGAGCTGCGCGCCACCTTCGGCTCCACCGGGATCAGCAAGAGCTCACGCCCACAGACCGAGTCGCCGTCACCGGACATGGCATGAGCACCGCGGCCGGCCGCGCACCGCGTACCGGATGCGGCGGGGAGCGGGCATGACGGCGCGCTGTCTCGTCCTGGCCGGCGGGCTCTCGCACGAGCGTGACGTGTCCCTGAGGTCGGGTCGGCGGGTGCTCGACGCGCTGCGCCACGTCGGCGTCGAGGCCGACCTGCGCGACGCCGACGCCTCGCTGTTGACGGTGCTCGCCGAGGCCGCAGCTGCTGACCGCCCGTACTCCGCGGTGCTCGTCGCGCTGCACGGCGGCGCGGGCGAGGACGGCGCGCTGCGCGAGGTGCTCGACGTCGCCGGGGTGCCCTACGTCGGCTCCTCGCCCGGAGCCTGTCGGATGGCCTGGGACAAGCCGACGGCCAAGGCGCTCGCGTTGCGTGCAGGGTTGGACACCCCGGCCTCGGTGGTGCTGCCGCACGCGGCGTTCCGTGAGCTCGGGGCCGGCGCGGTGCTGGACCGGCTGGTCGGCCACCTCGGCCTGCCGCTGATGGTCAAGCCGGCCCGCGGGGGTTCCGCGCTCGGCTGCACCCGCGTCGACAAGCCTGACGAGCTGCCCGCGGCGATGGTGTCCTGCTTCTCCTACGGCGAGGCGGCGCTGGTCGAGCGCTTCGTGAGCGGGACCGAGGTGGCGGTGACGGTGATCGACACCGGTGACGGGCCGCGCGCGCTGCCGGCCGTGGAGATCGTCCCACTGTCCGGCGTCTACGACTACACCGCGCGCTACACCGCCGGACAGACGGAGTTCTTCGTGCCGGCCCGGCTCGCGCCGCCGCTGGCCGCGGTGGTCGCGCAGGCGGCGATCGCGGCACACGCCGCGCTCGGGCTGCGCGACCTGTCGCGGGCCGACCTGATCGTGGACGACGACGGAACCGTCCAGCTGCTCGAGGTGAACACCGCCCCCGGCATGACCGAGACCTCGCTGCTGCCGATGGCGGTGGAGGCGGCCGGCCTGTCGTTGGGATCGGTTCTGGCGTCGCTGCTCGAGCAGGCCGCCGTCCGCCGCTGAGCTCCCGGTGGAGTTTCCCGGCGGCCTTGTCGCCCGCCGCTGAGTTCTCGGTGGACCCGTCGCCCCCACTCCTTGATCAACGCCGTACTCCCGCATGTTTTGCCCACCCGAGAGCTGTGCAAGTACGGCGTTGATCACGCGCGGGGTCACGACGACGAGCATCCCGGGGGGTCGGGCACCCACCACCCTCAGCCGCTCGTCCACAACCACCCACGAGATCCGCCGCCTCCGAAGATCGATCCACAGACTCCTGGCGGTGCCTTCCGCGGGCGCCCGACGACCGCTGCACTGCCCCCGTGGGCAGCCGCGAGATCGACGCCATCGGGGACCGTGCCCGTGCGATGCGCGGGATCATCACGACTGCCGAGTTGCTGATCGCCGGTCGTGATCCGCGAGTGGCGGAGCGTCAGGTCCGCGCGGGGCACTGGCAGCGGCCGGTCCGCGGCGTCTACGTCACCCATCCTCGGCCGCTCACCTACCTGGATCTCGGCCACGCCGCCCACCGCCTCGTGCACGGACGCATGGTGCTGTCCGGCCTCGCGGTCCTGTCGGAGCTCGGCCTGCGTTGGCTGCCGAACTCGTCGCGGGTCCTGGCGCTCGTTCCTCCCGACCTGCGGACCCGTAGCAGTGGGCGCCTCGTCCTGCGCCGGACGCAGGAGCTGGAGTCGCTGGAGACCTGGTGCCGGGCGGGCCTGGCGCTGGCTCCGGTGGAGCGCGCGGTCATCGACGCCTGCCGGGAGACGGAGCACTTGCGTGACGTCCGGGGCGTGCTCCTCGGGGCGGTCGCAGACAACTGGGCCTCGGTCGAGGATCTGGAGCAGGTGCTCGCGACGACCCAGCGCAACGGCTCCGGGTCGACCCGCCGCGCCCTCCAGGACGCCCGCCGTGGGGCGGCCAGTCCCCCGGAGGCGGAGCTGGTCGACGAGCTCATCGGCTGCGGCGTGCCCTTCTACGTCAATCCGGACGTGCTGCTCGACGGCCGGTTCCTCGGCTCGCCGGACATCTGGTTCCTCGGCCTCGGCGTGGGGGGAGAGGTGGAGAGCCAGGAGCGGCACGGCACCGAGGACGACACCGAGTCGACGTACGACAGGCACGAGCGGATGACGGGCGCCACGGGGGTGGAGCTGGTCCACCTGAGCGTGCGACGGATCCGTGCGGACATCGCCGAGGCCGCCGGGCACCTGCTGTCGTATGCCCGCCCGCGCACCCGGCTCGCTCAGCCCGAGCTACCCGGGCTCACCGTCAGCCCGCGCGGACCCCTCCTGTACTGACCCTGCATCGCAGGGTGTACTCGATGGCGGACGTCCAGAGGTGCATACGTGTCTGCGGGTCGATCCGCCGAGCACAACGGTGGGATCGGAGCGGCTCGCGGCTTGATCAACGCGGCACTTACGCACATTTTGCCGCCCGGAAAAGTGCGGAACCACGGCGTTGATCAGCTGCTGGCCGGGGGCGGCTCGGCGGCACCCGGCTGGTCGGCACCCGGCTGGTCAGCACCCGGCTCGGTGTCGATCATCGCGACGATCCGGTGCAGGTCGTCCAGGGTGGCGAACTCGATGGTGACCTTGCCCTTGGCCCGGCCCATGTCGACCTTGACCCGCGTCTCGAAGCGGTCCGACAGCCGGTCGGCCAGCTCGACCAACCCCTGCGGCACCGGTCGCCGCCGCTTCGGCCGTGGCGCAGCCGGGTCGGCGGTCGGCTGCGCGAGCTGCACCGCCTCCTCCACGCCCCGCACGCTCATGCCTTCGGCGACGGCGCGGGTCGCCATCTCCTCCTGCGCCTCCGCCGTCGGCAGGCCGAGGATCGCCCGGGCGTGCCCGGCCGAGAGGACGCCGGCGGCCACCCGGCGCTGCACCGGCGCCGGCAGCTGCAGCAGCCGGATCGTGTTGGAAATCTGCGGGCGTGAGCGGCCGATCCGCAGCGCCAACTCCTCGTGCGTCGCCCCGAACTCGTGCAGCAGCTGCTGGTAGGCCGCCGCCTCCTCGAGGGGGTTGAGCTGCTGGCGGTGCAGGTTCTCCAGCAGCGCGTCGCGCAGCATGTCGTCGTCGGAGGTGTCCCTCACGATCGCCGGGATGGTGCCGGTGCCCGCCTCCTGCGACGCGCGCCACCGCCGCTCGCCCATGACGAGCTCGTAGCGCGGGCCGCTCTCGTCGGCATCGACCTCGCGGACAACGACGGGCTGCAACAGCCCGACCTCGCGGATCGAGGTCACCAGTTCGGCCAGCGCCTCCGGATCGAAGTGGGAGCGCGGCTGCAGCGGGTTCGGCGTGATGCGGTCCAGTGGCAGCTCGGCGAAACGCGCGCCGGAGACCTCCTCCGGGGCCTCGCCGGGCTGCTCGTGGGTCGGGCCCGTCGGGATGAGGGCTCCGAGGCCACGACCGAGCCCACCGGTCCGGCGCAGCGGTGGCGTGGTCACGGCGTGCTCTCCTTCGCGGCCGAACCGCGCTCGGCGATCTCGCGGGCCGCTTCGAGATAGGCCAGCGACCCGCGCGAGCCGGGGTCGTAGGTGACGACGGACTGGCCGTAGCCGGGCGCCTCCGACACCCGCACGCTGCGCGGGATGGTGGCGGACAGCACGGTCGCACCGAAGTGGTTGCGGACCTCCTGGGCGACCTGGTCGGCCAGCCGGGTGCGGGCGTCGTACATCGTCAACAGGATGGTCGACACGTGCAGACTCCGGTTGAGGTGCGCACGGACGAGCTCGACGTTCTTGAGCAGCTGCCCCAGCCCCTCGAGCGCGTAGTACTCACACTGGATCGGGATCAGCACCTCCGACGTCGCGACCAGCGCATTGACGGTCAGCAGCCCCAGCGAAGGCGGACAGTCGACCAGTACGTAGTCCAGGTCCTCGCCTCCCGGCCCCTCGCAGTACTGCTCGATCGCACCCTTGAGCCGCGACTCCCGCGCGACGACGCTGACCAGCTCGATCTCCGCGCCGGCCAGATCGATGGTCGCGGGCACGACGAGCAGGTTGGGCACGCCCTCGGCCGGCTGCAGGATCTCGGCGATCGGTGCGCCGTCGATCAGGACGTCGTAGACGTTCGGCGTCCCCGACCGGTGCTCGACCCCGAGCCCGGTCGAGCAGTTGCCCTGCGGGTCCAGGTCGATGACGAGGACCTTCGCGCCGTGCAGGGCGAGCGCCGCGGCGAGGTTGACGGTCGTGGTGGTCTTCCCGACGCCGCCCTTCTGGTTGGCGATCGTGAGAACACGTCGCTGGGCCGGCTTGGGGAAGTTGTGCCGGCCGCTGGGGTTCAGGGCGCGCACAGCGGCAGCGGCCTGCGCGCCGATCGGCAGGTCATCGCCGGCGGCGTCCTCGCGCAGGGAGGCCCGTACCCGCTCGGCCGGCGCGAGTTCCGGGGCTGCAGCGGGGGCCGGCGCAGCGGGGGCCGGTGCAGCGGGGGCCGGCGCAGCGGGGGCGGCCACGGTGCGCTGGCTCGGCGCAGTGGGGGCGTCGGCCGTGTCGGTGCTCAACGCGGGTGCCGCAGTGCTGGGCTCGACAGTGGACGGGGCCGGCACGACCGGCTCGTCTTCGCGGGGCGGAGCCGGCACGACCGGCTCGTCCTCACGCGCTGGAGCGGGGAGCACCTGCTCGACCGGCACCGTGGACGTGGGCTGCCCACCTTCCGGCTCTCCGCTGCGGCGGCCGGGCCAGCCCAGCCCGGCCGAGGACGCGGCACCTCCACCGTGCGCGCCGCGCCGACCGCGACCCGGCCAGCCCAGCCCGCTCACCGGCGCGCCCGCTTCGTCGCCGGGACGGCTGCCGTCCTGCCGCGGGTGACCACGACGACCCGGGCAGCAGTCTGCTGCTCCGGGTCGCCGACGACCACCACCTGGGCGGAGACGGCGCCGGCCTTCTGCAGAGCAGCGCCGGAGGAGGCCAGCTCGCTGTCGGCCCGCTCGCCCTTGAGTGCGAGCAGCCGGCCACCGGGGTGCAGCAGCGGCAGGGACCAGCCCGCGAGCCGGTCGAGCGGGGCGACCGCCCGGGCCACGACGGCGTCGACGAGCAGCGTGCCGGCCAGCTCCTCCGCGCGTGCCCGCCGTACCACAGCCGTGCGCAGGGCCAGCTCGGCGACGACCTGTTCGAGGAACGTGGCGCGACGTAGCAGCGGCTCCACGAGCAGGACCGTGACGTCCGGCCGCAACGCCGCGAGCACGATCCCGGGCAGCCCCGCGCCGGAGCCGACGTCGGCCACGACCGTGCCCGGCTCGAGCAGTTCGGCCAGGCCGGCGCAGTTGAGCAGGTGCCGCTCCCACAGCCGCGGGGCCTCCCGCGGACCGAGTAGGCCCCGCTGGACACCCGGCCCCGCGAGCAGCGCGGCGTACGCCTGCAGGACCGGCAGGGCGTCGCCGAAGACGCCGACGGCCGACGCCGGAGCGGGCGGCGCCGGAGCGGGCGGCGCGAGTTCGGGGGCGAGGCTGGAGGCGGGCGTGCTCATCAGCTGCCGGCGGGCAGGACCACCACGCGGCGCTCGGGTTCCACGCCCTCCGACTCGCTGACGACACCGTCGACCGCGGCCACGGCGTCGTGCACCACCTTGCGCTCGAACGGGGTCATGGGGGCGAGCCGCACCCGCTCGCCGGACTCCAGGCAGCGCTGGGCAGCCCGCGTGCCGACGGTGGTCAGCTCGTCCTTGCGGGCGGCGCGCCAGCCGCCGATGTCGAGCATGAGCCGACTGCGGACACCGGTCTCGCGCACGACGGCGAGGCGGGTGAGTTCCTGCACGGCCTCGAGCACGACGCCGTTCTGGCCCACCAGGGCGTCCAGACCGTCGCCGACGATCGCGACGACGGCACGCTCACCCTCGACGTCCATGTCGATGTCACCGTCGACATCGGCGATGTCCAGCAGGCGCTCGAGGTAGTCGCCGGCGATGTCGCCCTCGCGGACGAGCAGGTCCTGGCCGGTGGGGTTCTCGGCGGTGTCGGGGTCGGTCACGGGTGTCCTTCTGCAGGGGGCGGGAGCGCGGGAGGCAGGCTAGCGCCGGCCGCCGCGCCGGCTCTTGTTCTTGCGGCTGCCGGCCGGACGACGGCCGGTCGGCGCCACGGCGGTCTTGCGGGATGCAGTGGTGGCCCGACCGCCGACGGCTGCGGGCACCGTGCCTGGCCCGGGCACGTCGGCCGCCGCGCTGCCGTTCGCCTGCGCAACGTCCTTGTCGTTGTTCTTTCCGGCGTCGTCCTGAGCGTTCCGGTCCGCGGCCTTGCCGGTCCGCTTCCCGTCGATCTTGCCCTTCGGGGGGGTGGTCGCCTCCACGAGGCCGGGCTTGCCCGGATTGAGATTGACCGGCGGCATCCGCTTGATGACCCACGCCTGCTGGCCCATCGACCAGACGTTGGTGGTCAGCCAGTAGAGCAGGACGCCGATAGGGAAGAAGACGCCGGAGACGGCGAAGGACAGCGGCAGGACGTACAGCAGCAGCTTCTGGACCATGACCTGCTGCGGGTCGGTCGTACCGGCGCGGGCCATCAGCTGTCGCTGCGTCCAGAAGGTGGACGCACCCATCCCGATGACCATGAGGAACGCCACGATGCGGACCGTGGTGTGGTTGGCCCCCAGCTCGGAGATCAACGACGCCGGGCTGTTGAAGGCGGCACTGATCGGTGCGCCGAGCACCTGGGCCGCCGCACCCTCCCGCAGCTGCTGGGAGGTCAAGCCGTACATCGCGTTGGCATCGGTCTTGAAGTTGCGGATGACAGTGAACAGGGCGAAGAACACCGGCAGCTGCAACAGCAGCGGCAGGCAGCCCGAGATCGGGTTGGCGTTGTTCTCCTTGTAGAGCTTCATCATCTCTACGTTGAGCGTCTCGCGGTCGCCCTTGTGGAGCTTCTGCAGCTCCTTGACCTTCGGCGCGAGCTCCTGCATGCGGCGCTGGCTCTTGATCTGCTTGACGAACAGTGGGAACAGCGCGAGGCGCACCGTCACCGTGAGCAGCACGATCGCCAGGCCCCAGGCCCAGCCGCTGGCGGAGTCCAGGCCGAGCGCCACCAGCCCGGAGTGGATGAGCGCCAGCAGCTGGCCGACGGGACTGGCGAGGGCGTCAAGCACAGGTCTGCTCCGGGGCATCGGTCGCGCGGTGAGGGACAGCGGCAGAGTCCATGGTCGCGCATGTGGGACGAGCCGGCGGTACGGGATCGTGCCCGCCGGGATGGAACGGCTGGCAGCGGGCCAGCCGGCGCAACGTCAGCCAGCTCCCGCGCAGCGCCCCGTGGCCGAGGACGGCCTGCACACCGTAGGCGCTGCAACTGGGGGCGAAGCGGCACCGGGGGCCGATCAGCGGGCTGATCGCGCGGCGGTAGAACTGCAGCAGGACCAGCAGCAGCCGGGCCGGCGGACTGACGGCGTGTCGCCGACCGGGGCTCGCCGCGGGGCTGACAGCCGGCGGACTCACCGCCGGCTCCGCGGCCGGGAGGCCGAGGCGAGGGCGGCATCGAGGTCGGCCGCCAGCGCCCGGCTCGGCGCCGCGCCCGCCGCCGGAGCCGCGCGGACGACCACCCGTGAGCCGGCGGGCAGCGTCACGACCCGGTCGCGCAGCAGGTGGCGTAGCCGGCGGGCGGTGCGGGAGCGGACGACCGACCCGCCGACCGCCTTGCCGACGACCAGCCCGGCGCGCGTCGGCGCCTCCCCGGAGCCGGCTGGTGCTGGCCCCGGGCGCACGGCGTCTCCCCTGAGTACATGCACGGTCAGCAGCGGCCGGGATGCCCGCCGGCCCCGACGCACGACCTCGCGGAAGTCGGTGGAGAAGCGCAGCCGATGCGGCTTCGACAGCACGACGCGCCTCCCGGCCGGGCCGGTGGACCGGCTCAGGCAGACAGCTCGTTGCGGCCCTTGCGCCGACGGCCGGCGAGGATGGCGCGGCCGGCGCGGGTCCGCATGCGCAGCCGGAAGCCGTGGGTCTTCGCACGACGGCGGTTGTTCGGCTGGAAGGTGCGCTTGCTCACGACGGGGCTCGCTCTCGGGGAGGACGGGGGTCCGCGGGGATGCACGCGGGAGCGGGACCGGTGCGAAGAACGGTCCTGGCGCGGGCACAGACGGCCTCCAAGGTACGGACACCCCGCGGAAGGGTCAAACAAGCCAGCGGGGACACGCCGTGGGGCTGCGTAGGAGTTCCGTGATGTGTCTTGCAGCCGGTGCGTGCTGCTGTTAGCGTCCCCGCGCCGGTCCTCCTCGAACCGGCTGCCCGGCCCCCGTGGTCGCAGCGGCCGGCGTCACGGTCCTGCGGGCGAGGGGGGTCTGCGCAGACGGTCCCCCGGGCGTCGTGTGTTCGGTCGTCCCCACGGCGCCTCCACAGGTTGTGGACAGTGCTGTGGACAGCGCGGGCACCGAAGGGCAGGGTCGACCTTGGCGGGCCCCGCGAGGAGCACCGCCCCGACCGCCCACCCGGCCGGCCGGACCGCTCCGAGCCGAGGGAACTGCGTGACCGACCCCGAACCCGGCGCCCCCCTGGGAATGACACCCACCGACCCGCCTGAGAAGACTGCTGCGCCGGTCGAGCTCGAGGCGATCTGGACCCGAGCGATCGCGATCCTGGCCGACGGTGCCCTGTCGCCACAGCACCGCGCCTGGCTCGGGCTCACCCGCCCACTCGGCCTGGTCGAGGACACCGCCTTGCTGGCGGCCCCCAACGAGTTCGCCAAGGACGTGCTGGACACCCGGCTGCGGCCACTCATCGCGCAGGCGCTGTCCGCGGCCTACGGCCGCGACATCCGGGTCGCGGTGACCGTGCAGCCGCCACCCGCCGTGGCGCCCGTGCCGGAGCGGCCGCCGGTGGACGGCAGCGTCGCCCCGGTTCCGTACGACAGAGCCCACGAGGACCCCCGGCCGTTCCCTGCCGACCCACGTGACCAGCCGCCGTACACCGCACAGGATGCGCCGTACGACACCGCCTACGGTACCGAGCGCCACGGCGAGGTTCCGCAGGCTCGGGACAATGTACGGCCGTTTCCTGGCCGGCTGCCCGGGGCCGACGTGGGGCGACCGCCCGAGCCGGCCCGGCTGAACCCGAAGTACGCGTTCGACACCTTCGTCATCGGCGCCTCCAACCGCTTCGCGCACGCTGCGGCCGTCGCGGTGGCCGAGGCGCCGGCCAAGGCCTACAACCCGCTGTTCGTCTACGGCGAGAGCGGGCTCGGCAAGACGCACCTGCTGCACGCGATCGGCCACTACGCCCAACACCTGTTCGCCGGTGCGCGGGTGCGCTACGTGAGCTCGGAAGAGTTCACCAACGACTTCATCAACTCGATCCGCGACAGCCGGGCCGAGACGTTCCGCCGGCGTTACCGGGACGTGGACATCCTGCTGGTCGACGACATCCAGTTCCTGGAGCACAAGGAGGGGACGCAGGAGGAGTTCTTCCACACCTTCAACACCCTCCACAACGCCAACAAGCAGATCGTCATCAGCTCCGACCGACCGCCCAAGCAGCTGTCGACGCTGGAGGACCGGCTGCGCACCCGGTTCGAGTGGGGGCTGATCACCGACATCCAGCCGCCCGATCTCGAGACGCGCATCGCGATCCTGCGCAAGAAGGCTGCCCAGGACCGGCTGGCCGCACCGCCGGACGTGCTGGAGTTCATCGCCTCGAAGATCTCCCGCAACATCCGCGAGCTCGAAGGAGCGTTGATCCGCGTCACCGCGTTCGCCTCGCTGAACCGGCAGACCGTCGACCTGTCCCTGGCCGAGGTGGTGCTCAAGGACCTCATCCCGGCCGACGGCGGGCCCGAGATCACCGGCGCTACGATCATGGCCGCGACGGCCGAGTACTTCGGGCTGACGATGGAGGACCTGTGCGGCTCCTCCCGCTCCCGCGTGCTGGTGACGGCTCGGCAGATCGCGATGTACCTCTGCCGGGAGTTGACTGATCTCTCACTGCCCAAGATCGGGCAGATGTTCGGCGGCCGGGACCACACCACGGTGATTCACGCCGACCGCAAGATTCGTGCGCAGATGCCGGAGCGCCGTGCGACCTACAACCAGGTCGCCGAGCTGACGAACCGGATCAAGACCCGGTCGCGCCAGCCATGACCGGCGCCTGGCTCCGTGGCCGGCGGGAGGCCGCCGGCTCCCTGCACAGCATGGGGACAACATTGTGGACAACTGGGGACAACTGCCCTTCGTACCGTGGAGGACGCTGCACCCCTGCTCGACCGTCCACGGCCGTCCACCGCCACCTGGGGGGCCGGTCCACAGACGGCCCACACTCGGTGACACCCGCTGACCTGCGGGAACCCGCTTTGTCCACAGGGTCGTCGGCTCCTGCCACCACGACGTGTCCCTCCCTCTCCGAACCTCCCTCCTGGTTCTCGGGACGCGCGCTGCTGTGGAGGACCGACGTCTGGCAGGCTCCTCCCGCACCGACCCCGCACAGGAAGGCCATACGCACATGGAGCTGAGAGTTGAGCGTGATGCTCTCGCCGACGCGGTGGTCTGGACCGCCCGCTCACTGCCGGCCCGGCCGCCGATGCAGGTCCTGCTCGGCCTGCTGCTCGAGGTCACCGCGGGCCCTGACGGCGCCCTGGAGATCTCGGGCTTCGACTACGAGGTCAGCTCCCGGGTGCGGCTGGAGGCCTCCGCGGACGAGCCCGGTCGGGTGCTGGTGCCGGGGCGGCTGTTGGCCGACATCGTCCGTTCGCTGCCCGCGCAGCCGGTGGACCTCGAGGTCCAGGGCAGCCGGGTGGTGCTGACCTGCGGGCCCGCCCGGTTCACTCTGCCGACCCTGCCCGTCGAGGACTACCCGACGTTGCCGGCGATGCCCGGGACTGCGGGCACGCTTGGCTCGGACGTCTTCGCGGCGGCAGTGGCGCAGGTCGCGCTGGCCGCTGGGCGGGACGACACGCTTCCGGTCCTGACCGGGGTGCGCTTCGAGATCGAGCAGGACACGCTGACCCTGGCGGCCACCGACCGGTACCGGCTGGCCGTCCGGACGCTGCCCTGGCGGCCGGTGGACACCGACGTCTCACGCACCGCGCTGGTGCCGGCGCGCACGCTGTCGGAGACGGCGCGCGCCCTCACCGCCGGGCCTGAGGTCACCCTCGCACTCTCCCCCTCGGGAGGGTCCGGCGCCGAGGGGATGATCGGCTTCGAGGGAGCGGGGCGCCGTACGACGTCACGGCTGCTGGAGGGAGAGTTCCCCAAGTACCGTTCGCTGTTGCCGAGCGAGAGCACCGCGGTGGCCGAGGTGGCGACGGCGCCGTTCGCCGAGGCCGTCAAGCGCGTCGCCCTGGTCGCCGCCCGGAACGCCCCGGTGCGGTTGGGCTTCTCGGCCGACGGTGTCGTGCTCGAGGCCGGTGGCGCCGACGATGCGCAGGCCTCCGAGCAGCTCGAGTGCTCCTGGGAGAGCACCGGAGCGGGCACCCCTGACGGCGAGCCCTTCTCGATCGCCTTCAATCCTCAGTACCTGCTGGACGGGCTCGGTGCAGTGGACAGCGACACCACGACGCTGTCCTTCACCGGCCCGACCCGCCCGGCGGTGCTCACCGGCAAGCGCGAGGCCGACGCCACGTCCGGCACCCCGGCGGAGTACCGCTACCTGCTGATGCCGGTGCGCCTGTCGGGCTGAGACGCGGGTAGGGCCAGCGGCCGGGGACGACAGCACGTCGACGTCAAGGAGAGCCATGGCAACGCTGGGCCTGATCGGACTGGGCAAGATGGGCGGCAACATGGCCGAGCGGCTGCGCCGCGGCGGACATCAGGTCGTGGGCTACGACCGGTCCCCGGACAGCGGGCGCACGGTGGACAGCCTGGAGGCCCTGGTTGCCCGGCTCGAGCCGCCGCGGGTGGTGTGGGCGATGGTCCCGGCCGGCGCGCCCACGCATGACACGATCGAGGCGCTGGAACGCTTGCTGGAGCCCGGCGACGTGATCGTCGACGGCGGGAACTCGCGCTACACCGACGATCAGCGGCACGCTGCCGATCTCGCGCCGAAGGGCATCGGGTTCGTCGACTGCGGCGTGAGCGGTGGCGTGTGGGGGCTCACCGAGGGCTACGCGCTGATGTGCGGCGGCGAGGACGACGACGTGGCGAAGGTCCAGCCGTTCTTCGATGTCCTGAAGCCCGCGGGGGACGCGGGCTTCGTGCACGCCGGTAGGGTCGGTGCCGGCCACTTCGCCAAGATGGTCCACAACGGCATCGAGTACGGCCTGATGCAGGCCTACGCAGAGGGCTGGGAGCTGATGCGGGCCACCGACGTGATCACCGACGTGCCGGCGGTCGTCGCCAGTTGGCAGCAGGGGACGGTGATCCGGTCCTGGCTGCTCGACCTGATGGTCAATGCACTGCGCGAGGACGACGACCTGTCGGCTCTGCGGGGCTACGCGCAGGACTCCGGAGAGGGCCGGTGGACGGTGGAGGCGGCGGTGGAGCACGCCGTGCCGCTACCGGTCATCACGGCGGCGCTGTACGCGCGCTTCGGATCACGACAGGATGACTCACCGGCCATGAAGATGATCGCCGCACTGCGCAATCAGTTCGGCGGCCACGCCGTCACGGCGGCGGCAGGTTCGGTCGAGAAGGGCGCCGACAGCCCGGGAGCCGACGGCCCGGTCGCACCTCCGGACGTCTGAGGCGTGTACGTCAGCCACCTCTCGCTGGCCGACTTCCGCTCCTGGTCCACACTCGAGCTGGAGCTCGCTGCCGGGTCCACCGCGCTGATCGGGGCCAACGGGCAGGGCAAGACCAACCTGGTCGAGGCACTGGGCTACGTCGCGACGCTGGCGTCCCACCGGGTCGCGGCCGACGCGCCGCTGGTGCGGGCCGGGGCGGAGCGGGCGGTGGTGCGGGCCCGGGTGGAGCGGGACGATCGCAGCACTCTGGTCGAGCTGGAGGTCAACCCGGGCAAGACGAACCGGGCGCGGGTGAACCGCGGGCCGGTACCGCGGGCACGTGAGGTGCTCGGCATCCTGCGCACGGTGCTGTTCGCGCCGGAGGACCTGGCGCTGGTGCGTGGGGACCCGGCCGAGCGCCGGCGCTTCCTCGACGACCTGCTGGTGTCCACGGCTCCTCGCTACGCCGGCATCCGCGCCGACTACGACCGGGTGCTCAAGCAGCGCAACGCCCTGCTGAAGACGGCGTTCCTGGCCCGGCGGTCGGGCGGTGGCGACATGCGCACGCTGGACGTCTGGGATGCGCACCTGGCCCGGGTGGGGGCCGAGCTGCTGTCCGCCCGGCTCGGCCTGGTCGCGGCGCTGGGCCCACGGGTGCTGGAGGCCTATGGCGCGGTGGCCGGCAGAGCAACGGGGGAGCGCGGCGGGACGACGCTGGACTACCGGTCCTCACTCGGTGCGGCTCTGCCGCAGGACAACGGCGAACCCTCGCGTGACCGGGAGCTGCTGGCCGCGGCGCTGCTGTCGGAACTGGCCCGGGTCCGCCCTCAGGAGATCGAGCGGGGGGTGTCGCTGGTCGGCCCGCACCGCGACGAGCTGCTGCTGGGCCTGTCCGGCCTGCCGGTGAAGGGCTACGCCTCGCACGGCGAGTCCTGGTCGTACGCGCTGGCGCTGCGACTGGCGTCGTACGACCTGCTGCGGGCCGACGGAGGCGAGCCGGTGCTCGTCCTGGACGACGTCTTCGCCGAGCTGGACGAGGGCCGACGCGGCCGGCTGGCGGAGCTGGTCGCCGGAGCCGACCAGCTGCTGGTGACGGCGGCCGTGCCGGCCGACGTGCCCGAATCGCTGGCCGGCTCGCGCTACGACGTGCACGAGGGGGTGGTCACCCGTGTCCGCTGAAGAAGAGCCGGAGCTGAAGGGCCCGGACCTGGCCCGGGCGGCGCTGTCGCGGGCCCGCGCGGCGGCCAGGGCCCGCGGCGTGTCTCCGGGAGCGCCGCGGGCGAAGGTGCGGCGCACCGACCCGGCGCGGTCCGGCTCCGGCCCCGACGGCCGGGATCCGGTCCGGTTCGGCACGATGATCCGCCGGCTGGTCGAGGAGCGGGGGTGGGAGGAGACCACCACCGCGGCCGGAGTGCTGGCCAACTGGGACCGCCTGGTGGGGGCGGAGATCGCCGATCACTGCCGGCCGGCCTCGCTCACCGGCGGCGAGCTGGTCCTGGTCGCGGAGTCCTCGGCCTGGGCGACCCAGCTGCGGCTGATCACCCGCACGATGGTCAGGCGGCTGGCCGAGCAGGTGGGCGAGGGCGTGGTGACGTCGATCGTCGTGCACGGTCCGGCGCAGGCGGACTGGCGCAAGGGCCCACGGCGGGTACGAGGGCGGGGGCCGCGCGACACCTACGGCTGAGCAGCACCCGGGCATGTGCTGGATCTACGGCGCAGCAGTTCCCGGCGGAGGAAGCGTCCGGAGCCGCTCTGGCCGCCTGCACCACGTATCCGTGGTCCCCCACGCGCCCCGGGCCATGACGCGCCAGCGGGCGTCCCAGGGGCATTCTCGCCGAGATCGTCTGACCCACGGGCTATGCTCGCGATGTCGTCCCGCCGTTCGGGGTCCGAGTCGCCCCGCCGGGGTGGCTGCGCCTGGCGGAGAAGCGGAGAACTGCATGCCGGACCAGCCGACCTCGCCGGGCGAAGGGGAGCCGCAGCCGGGTGCTGCCTCGCCGTTGCCGGGCTACAGCGCCTCCTCCATCACGGTGCTCGAGGGCCTGGAGGCGGTTCGCAAGCGGCCGGGTATGTACATCGGTTCCACCGGGGAGCGCGGGCTGCACCACCTGGTCTACGAGGTGGTGGACAACGCCGTCGACGAGGCGCTGGCCGGGCACTGCGACACCATCACCGTGACGCTCCTGGCCGACGGCGGGGTGCGGGTGAGCGACAACGGCCGGGGCATCCCGGTCGACCTGCACCCGGTGGAGCAGCGACCGGCCGTCGAGGTGGTCCTCACGACGCTGCACGCCGGGGGCAAGTTCGACGGTGAGAGCTACGCCGTCTCCGGTGGGTTGCACGGCGTCGGTGCGGCCGTCGTCAACGCGCTGTCCACCCGGCTCGAGGTCGAGATCCGCCGGGACGGCTGGGTGTGGACGCAGACCTACGCCCACTCGGTGCCCGAGCCGCTGCTCAAGGGAGCCGCGACCGAGGAGACCGGTAGCACCGTCACCTTCTGGGCCGATGACGAGATCTTCACCGAGACGACCACCTACTCCCGCGAGACGCTGCACCGCAGGCTGCAGGAGATGGCCTTCCTCAACGGCGGCCTGCGCATCTCGCTGCGTGACGAGCGGACCGAGCTCACCGGCGGGGAGACGGTCGAGGAGGTCTTCCACTACCCGGGCGGCCTGATGGACTACGTGCGCCACCTCAACAGCGCCAAATCGCCGGTGCACCCGACGGTCATCGGCTTCGAGGAGCAGACCAGCGCCGGCATGCGGATGACCGTCGAGGTCGCCATGCAGTGGAACGACTCCTACACCGAGTCGGTGTACACCTTCGCGAACACCATCAATACGCACGAGGGCGGCACCCACGAGGAGGGCTTCCGCACGGCGCTCACCACCACGTTCAACGACTGGGCGCGAAGCAAGGGCCACCTCAAGGAGAAGGACACCAACCTGGAGGGCTCCGATATCCGGGAGGGGCTCACGGCGATCATCAGCCTGAAGCTCGCCGACCCGCAGTTCGAGGGCCAGACCAAGACCAAACTCGGCAACTCCGAGGCCAAGGGCTTCGTGCAGAAGGCCACGCGGGAGTGGCTCAAGGACTGGTTCGACCGTAATCCGGTCGACGGCAAGATGATCGTGTCGAAGGCGTCTCAAGCGGCCCGGGCGCGGTTGGCGGCCCGGCAGGCCCGCGAGCTGACCCGGCGCAAGGGGCTGCTGGAGTCCTCCTCGCTGCCGGGCAAGCTGGCCGACTGCCAGTCCACCGACCCGCGCGCGTCCGAACTCTACGTGGTGGAAGGCGACAGTGCCGGCGGCAGTGCCAAGGGCGGCCGGGACTCCACGTTCCAGGCCATCCTGCCGATCCGCGGGAAGATCCTCAACGTCGAGAAGGCGCGGATCGACCGGGTCCTCAACAACAACGAGGTGCAGGCAATGATCACTGCCCTCGGCACGGGGATCCACGAGGAGTTCGACATCGCCAAGCTGCGCTACCACAAGGTGGTGCTGATGGCCGACGCCGACGTGGACGGCCAGCACATCCGCACGCTGCTGCTCACGCTGCTGTTCCGGTTCATGCGCCCACTGGTCGAAGCCGGCCACGTCTACCTCGCCCAGCCGCCGCTCTACAAGATCAAGTGGGGTCGGGACGAGTTCCAGTACGCCTACTCCGACCGGGAACGGGACGGCCTCGTCACCGCCGGCCAGCAGGCCGGCAAGAAGCTTCCCCGGGACGCCGTCCAGCGCTTCAAGGGGCTCGGCGAGATGAACGCCGGCGAGCTGTGGAGCACCACGATGGACCCGGCCGAGCGGGTGCTGCTCCAGGTGACGCTTGACGACGCCGCGACGGCGGACGAGTTGTTCTCGACCCTGATGGGCGAGGACGTCGAGGCGCGGCGGGCCTTCATCCAGCGCAACGCCCGCGACGTGCGCTTCCTCGACATCTAGACCGGCCGGTTCCTTCCGGGAGCCGCCGCTGTCCTGCTCCACCCGTTCCACGTGGAACGGACCGCTGAACGAAGGGACCTGCTGTGGTCGACGTCCTCCCCCCGCCGCCGCCGGGCGACCGGGTCGAGCCGGTCGGCATCGAAGTCGAGATGCAGCGGTCCTACCTCGACTACGCGATGTCGGTCATCGTCGGCCGCGCGCTGCCGGAGGTGCGGGACGGCCTCAAGCCGGTGCACCGCCGGGTCCTCTACGCGATGTACGACGGCGGCTACCGCCCGGATCGCGGCTACTTCAAGTGCGCCCGCGTCGTCGGCGACGTGATGGGCAACTACCACCCGCATGGCGACAGCGCCATCTACGACACCCTCGTGCGGCTCGCCCAGCCGTGGTCGCTGCGCTACCCGCTGGTCGACGGCAACGGCAACTTCGGGTCGCCCGGCAACGACCCGGCAGCCGCGATGAGGTACACCGAGTGCCGGCTCGCGCCGCTGGCGATGGAGATGCTCCGCGAGATCGACCAGGAGACGGTCGACTTCGCACCGAACTACGACGGGCGCTCACAGGAGCCCACGATCCTGCCCAGCCGGATCCCGAACCTGCTGGTCAACGGCAGCTCCGGCATCGCGGTCGGCATGGCCACCAACATTCCGCCGCACAACCTGCGCGAGGTGGCGGCGGGGGTGCAGTGGTACCTGGAGAGCCCGCAGGCGACCTCGGAGGAGTTGCTCGACGCGCTGCTGGCCCGCGTCCAGGGGCCGGACTTCCCGACCGGCGGACTGATCGTCGGCCGCAGCGGCATCGAGGAGGCCTACCGGACCGGCCGCGGCTCGGTGCGGATGCGGGCGGTCGTCGAGGTCGACGAGGACGCCAAGGGCCGCACCATCCTGGTCGTCAGCGAGCTGCCGTACCAGGTGAATCCGGACAACCTGGCCGAATCGATCGCCGACCTGGTCCGCGACGGCAAGATCGGCGGCATCGCCGACGTCCGTGACGAGGGCTCGCAGCGGCTGGGGCAGCGGCTGGTCATCGTGCTCAAGAGAGACGCGGTCGCCAAGGTCGTCCTGAACAACCTCTACAAGCACACCCAGCTGCAGTACACCTTCGGCTGCAACATGCTGGCGATCGTCGACGGCGTCCCGCGCACGCTGCGGCTGGACCAGTTCGTCGAGTACTACGTCGCCCACCAGGTCGACGTCATCGTCCGGCGCACCCGGTTCCAGTTGCGCCGCGCCGAGGAGCGGGCGCACATCCTGCGTGCGCTCGGCAAGGCGCTGGACCGGCTGGACGACGTCATCACGCTGATCCGCAACAGTGCGAGCGCCGAGGCCGCCCGCAGCGGCCTGATGGAGCTGCTGGACATCGACGAGATCCAGGCCGTCGCGATCCTGGACATGCAGCTGCGCCGGCTGGCGGCCCTCGAGCGCCAGCGCATCCTGGACGAGCTGGCCGAGAAGGAGCGGGAGATCGCCGACCTGCAGGCGATCCTGACCGATCCCGGTCGGCAGCGCCGGATCATCGGGGAGGAGCTGGGCGAGATCGTCGACCGGTACGGCGACGAGCGCCGCACCCGGATCATCGCGTTCGAGGGCGACATGAGTGCCGAGGATCTCATCGCGCAGGAAGACGTGGTGGTGACCGTCACCCGCGGCGGCTACGCGAAGCGGACCAAGACCGACCTCTACCGCTCCCAGCGTCGAGGAGGACGGGGCGTGCAGGGTGCGGCCCTCAAGCAGGACGACATCGTCGAGCGGTTCTTCGTGACGACGACGCACCACTGGCTGCTCTTCTTCACCGATCAGGGCCGGGTCTACCGGGCCAAGGCGCACGAGCTGCCCGAGGCCAACCGGAACGCCCGGGGCCAGCACGTCGCGAACATCCTGGCCTTCCAGCCGGAGGAGAAGATCGCGCAGGTCATCGCGCTGCGCGACTACACCGTGGCGCCGTACCTGGTGCTCGCCACCCGCAAGGGTCTGGTGAAGAAGACCCGGCTCACGGAGTACGACAACGGCCGTTCCAGCGGGCTGATCGCGATCAACCTGCGCGAGGACGACGAACTGATCGCGGCCGCACTGATCAGCGCCGAGGACGACCTGTTGTTGGTTTCACGTGGTGCGCAGTCGATCCGCTTCCAGGCCGACGACGAGGCGCTGCGTCCGATGGGTCGCGCGACCTCGGGGGTGATGGGCATCCGGCTGCGTGAGGGCGACGAGCTGTTGGCCATGCAGGCGGTCCGGCCGGGGAGCGACGAGACCGATGACGCGCTGCTCGTCGTCACCGACGGCGGGTTCGGCAAGCGCACCCGGTTGGCGGAGTACAAGCGGCAGGGCCGCGGCGGGCAGGGCGTGCTCACGGCCCGGATCGAGGAGAAGCGCGGCCAGCTGGTCGGGGCGCTCATCGTCCAGGACGCCGACGAGATCTTCTGCATCACCAGCGCCGGCGTCGTCATCCGGATGTCGGTGCAGCCGCTGCGCTACCTGTCCCGGCCGACCGGCGGCGTCAAGCTGGTGACCCTCGACACCGGGACGGCGGTCGTCGCCGTGGCCCACAACGGCGAGGCGGCTGCGGATACGGTCACCGAGCCGCAGGATGCGGACGGTCCGGACACCGACGGGGGTGGCGGTACCGCGACGACTGATGGCGGCGGCGCAGAGAGCTCCTCGGCCGAGGCGGGTATCACGACCGAGGGCGCGCGGACGACTCATGTCGGGCTGCCTGCGCAGGAGCCCGACGACAGTGCGCCGGACGAGGGGGAGCAGGCATGACGACGCCACGCGGAACCGACACAGGCGCGCCGGCGGAGGTCGACCCGCAGGAGGGCGGCGACCCGCTGGCCGCCCGAACGCCGTCCGCGTCGGCCACGCCGGTTGCGGACCCCTCCGTGGGGCAGTCGTCGACGGGGCAGCCGTCCGTGGAGCGGTCCGCCGGGCAGCCGCCCGGACCGCAGTCAGCGGCACCGGCCCCGCCCGGCCCGATCGGGACCGGGGACCGGGCCGTCTCCGATCACGGCACCGACCCGCAGGTATCCCGGGAGCCGGAGGCCGCCGTAGCGCGTGGCGGGGGACTGCGCCCGGGGATCCTCGAGGCGCCGCGTCCCGGTGCGGGGGAGCGAGCCCCTGAGAGCGGATCTGCCGCGACGTCACCGACGACGGTGCTGCCTGTCGTTGCAGCCAGTCCTCGGGTCCCTCCGCCTACGCCGCCGGCCGCGCCCGCCGTACCTGGTGTGCCGCGTCGGCTGGCCCCGCCAGCGGGCGCACCGCCGCGGTCCGTTTCACGTGGTGAGGGCCGGCCGACCTCGGCGACGCGACCAGCAGCGCGGCCCCGCCGCGCGCGCCTGACGCTCAAGCGGATCGACCCGTGGTCGGTGTTCGTGCTCTCGCTCGTCGGATCGGTCTTCCTGGGCATTGCGCTGGTCGTCGCGGCGGCGGCCCTGTATGCGGTCATCGATTCGCTCGGCGTGACGGAATCGCTCAACCAGCTTTTCGCCGAGGTCACCGGCACCACGGCCGCGATCGAGCCGTTGCTGACGGCCGGCCGGGTCGTCGGCACCGCAGCGGTCCTGGCCGCTGCCAACGTCGTGCTGCTCACCCTGCTCGCGACGTTGGGTGCGTTGCTGTACAACCTGTGCGCCTCGTTCACGGGGGGGCTGGAGTTGACGTTCGGGGAGCGCGACTGAGCCGTGGTGTAGTCTCGCGCACCGTGCCTGCGGCACATCCGGGCCTGTAGCTCAGACGGTTAGAGCGCATCCCTGATAAGGATGAGGCCGGAGGTTCAAGTCCTCCCAGGCCCACCCCGGACCCCTGCACCCAAGGAGAGCGCCATGCGCCGCCCCGTTCTGCTGGTTGCCCTGTTCGGGCTGCTGGCCGTCCTGCTGCGGCGCCGGGTTCAGGCCGGCCAGGCTGAGAAGGACCTGTGGACCGAGGCGACGGCACCGCCGGATCTGCGCTAGTCCTACGCCTGCGCACGGGGCCATAGCTCAACTGGCAGAGCACCGCCTTTGCAAGGCGGGGGTTCGGGGTTCGAGTCCCCGTGGCTCCACTGATGGGCCGGTGACGATGTCGCCGGCCTGTCGTCGTCAGCAGGAGATTGTCGGCAGCTGCGCCTGACAGCCGCTCCTCGATGCCGGTCCGGATCGTGGAGGGGAGGACGCCTCTCGCGGGGGTACGGAGTTCGGACCTGCCCGGGAGTCGGACGGGTCGGCAGCAGCCGGCCGGCGACTCTGGGCGCAGAACACTCCACTCGGGCCCCGCGTGTGCCGACATCTTCGCCGTGACGGTGGCTGCGACACGCCCGGTCACGGAGTGGCGCCGGCACCGGCGCTCAGGACAGGAGCGGGAGGAGCAGGCGGTGACATCACCGGTCACGACCGCCACATCCCCCCGCGGGCCGTCCACGTGAGCCGCAGTCCCGCGTCGGCAGGCGCGACCCGCGCCGCCAGCCGCAGCACCGACGCGGTACCACTCGGTGAGCGGCTGCGTGTCACCCAGTTGCTGCGCCTGGCCGCCATCGGGCTGCTGCTGTGCGCGGCCGCCGTCGTCCCTGAGTCCCTCGCGCCGTACCGTGAGACCGCTGTCGCCGCCACGCTGGTCTATGCCGTCGTGGTGGCGCTGGCCGAGGGGGTTGCGCGGCTGTTGCAGTCCCGCAAGGTGCTGGTCTTCTCGGCGATGCTGATCGTGGACGGCATCTGGCTGGCCTGGACGACCTACCTCACGGGCAGCCTCGGCAGTCCGGTGCGCTACCTCGTCTTGCTCCACCTGGCTGCGGTCGCGCTGTTGGCGTCGTACCGCACCGGGCTGAAGCTGGCGATGTGGCACTCGCTGTTGGTCTACGCCTCCTACAACGCCCAGCTGATCCCGCCCGGGGCCCGGGAGGGCGTCCTGCCACCGACCGGTCTGATCGCACCCGGCGCCCCTCCCCAGGTGCAGCAACTGGCGGTCTTCATCGCGGTTCTGTGGCTGGTCGCCATCTCCACCTCGGCGTTGTCCGCCGTGAACGAGCGTGAGCTGCGCCGCCGGCGGGGCGACCTCGAGGCGCTGACCGACCTCGCCGAGTCGCTCGAGCGGGCCGAGGACAGCAGCAACATCGCCCGGTCGCTGCTCGACTCCGTCGTCGAGACCTTCGGCTTCCCCCGGGCCGTGGTGCTGGCCGGCCCCGAGGGCCAGCTACCGGTGCTGGCGTCGTACGGGCTGGACGAGCAGACCGCCCGCCGTCCGGGCCGACCGGGGCGCAGCGCGGTCATCGAGGAGGCGCACAGCACCCACTCGACGCTGCTGGTGCGCAGCCTGGACGCCGACACCGACCCGTGGCTGGCCGCGCTGCTGCCGGGCGCGGAGAACCTTGTCGTCGTGCCACTGTCGGCGGAGGGCCGCTCACTCGGCGCGCTGGTGCTGGAGCAGTCCGGGCTGACCGGAGCCCGCATCCAGCGCCGCGTCGTGTCAGGCCTCGAGCGCTCCGCGTCGTACGCCGCCCTGGCGCTGCGCAATGCCTGGCTGCTGGAGCAGGTGCAGCGGCTGGCCGCGACCGACGGACTGACGAAGATCGCGAATCGGCGCACCTTCGAGGCGACGTTGGAGCGCGAGGTCGCCCGCGCCACCCGCAGCGCGGAACACGTCAGCCTCGTGATGATCGACATCGACCACTTCAAGCCGCTCAACGACAATCACGGTCACCAGGCCGGCGACGAGGTCCTTCGCAACGTCGCGGCGGCGCTGGCCATCGAGTGCCGTGACTTCGACACCCCCGCCCGCTACGGCGGCGAGGAGTTCGCGATCGTGCTGCCGGGCTGCGGCCCGGAAGAGGCGCTCGGCATCGCGGAGCGGCTCCGCCGGGCCGTCGCGGCCGCTCCCTCCATCGTCCCGATCACCGCCAGCGCCGGCGTCGCCACCTATCCGGGGCACGCCGGCGACGCCGATACGTTGGTCCGCGCAGCCGACGACGCGCTGTACGAGAGCAAGAACACCGGCCGCGACCGCACCACAGCCTCCAAAGGCGTGCCCCCCGAGGCCCAGGTCGACGCGCTGCTGCGCCGGGCCGTCTACGAGCGGCTCGGCCGGGTCCCGGCCGAGGAGTCGGCGCCCGATCCGACGTCCGCGCCACGCAGCGGTACGAGCTAGGCGGGCCCTTCCGTCCCACTCCGGGTGGCGCTTCCGAGTGCAGCGTGATCCGGAGCCGCACGCTCTCGCGGGGAGCTCGCAGCCCGGCTCCGTGAGCGCGGTGCCGGTGCGGAGAGATGTGTGCCGTCGGGAGGTGTGCAGCACAGGTCAACAATCGGAAGAACGTGACCTGTGGTGCACACCCGCCGTGCGGCACATGTCGATGCGCGACTGGCCCAGCTCCTGCACAGCCCGAGTGACACAAGGGCGCCCCTCACGTGGTTCTGACCGGGCCATCAGCTGCAACGTCGCTGAGCCGCTCAATGACCGCAGCCGCCCGGGCCCGACTGCCCGATTGATCTCGGTGCCATGCCCAAGCGCGGACCGGTCGCTCTCGGCACCGAGAACGCCGGGCAACGGGCCGGTACGAGCTAGCGCTGGCCCCCGCCCATTGTCGGCGGCTCGACGGGCGGCTCGACAGGCGGCTCGACTAGCGGCTCGATGGGTCGGTCCACCACTGCCCGGACGTCCTCCGGCGCCTGCGCGTCGGGAGCGTCGCTGCCGAGCAGTCGCCCGACGAGCAGCGCCGTGGCGGCTCCTGCGGCCGCACCGAGCAGCGCCGCAGCCACGGCCCACGGCCAGCGTCGGACGGCCAGGGGCGGGCCCACACGCCCGCCACGCAACGCCGCCCAGGCCGCGCCGCCGCGCGTCCGCGTGGTGTCGGCCACCGTGCCGGCCGCGTCGACCAGTGACGTCCCCTCCGCGCGGATGCGTGCCGGCAGCTCACGCGCGCTCTGTGGACGGTGCCGCATCGTCATCTCCTGTCGCTCGGTCCTGCTCCGGTCCTGCGGGCTCGCGCCGGAGGCGTGCAAGACTTCCTGCCGATACAGGATGCCGGTTCGCCGGCTCGCCGCCTCGACGAAGGAGCCCGCCGCGTGGCCAGCTCGCTCTACGCCACCCTCGCCACCACCCTCGGCTCGATCCGGGTGGAGCTGTTCCCCGACCACGCGCCGAAGACGGTGCGGAACTTTGTCGGCCTGGCTGACGGCAGCGGCGAATGGACCGATCCCAGGACCGGGAAGAAGGGCGAGGGTCCGCTCTACGCCGGTACGGTCTTCCACCGCGTCATTCCCGGCTTCATGTTGCAGGGCGGCGATCCCCTCGGCACCGGCACCGGCGGGCCCGGCTACCGCTTTCCGGACGAGTTCCACCCCGAGCTGCGTTTCGACCGGCCGTACCTGCTCGCGATGGCGAATGCCGGCCCAGGCACCAACGGCAGTCAGTTCTTCATCACCGTCGCCCCGACCCCGCACCTGAACATGAAGCACACGATCTTCGGTGAGGTCGTCGACCAGAGCAGCCGCGAGGTCGTGGATGCCATCGCCACGACACCGACCGGGTCGATGGACCGGCCGCGGACCGACGTCGTGGTCGAGTCGATCACGGTGGAGCAGGTGGACAGCTGACACAGTCCGATGGGGGTTCCCATGGAGTTCCTGCGGCTCCCACCTGCTACCGGCACCCCGACCGTGAGACACACGTGCGGTGCACGCGCTGTGACCGGCCGATCTGCCCGGACTGCATGCGCTCGGCGTCGGTCGGTTTCCAGTGCCCCGACGACGTGGCGGCAGCCGACAAGAACGTGCGGCCGCCGCGGACCGTCTTCGGCGGTCGGGTCAGCAGCGACACCAGCCGGGTCAGCCTCACCCTGATCGCCCTGAACGTGCTCGTCTTCGTCGCCGGGCTCGCGCTGGGTGAGCGGGAGCTGCAGATCCGCTTCGGCAACCTGGCCGGTCCGGTGTTCCTCGACGACGGCCAGCTCGGCGGTGTGGCGATCGGGGAGTACTACCGGCTGCTCAGCGCGGCCTTCCTGCACGGCGGCGTGTTGCACCTGCTGATGAACATGTTCGCGCTGGCCCAGCTCGGGCCGGTGCTCGAGTCGGCCCTGGGTCGCAGTCGCTTCCTGGCGCTGTACCTGCTGTCGGCGCTCGCCGGTTCGACGCTGTCCTTCCTGCTCAGCGCCCCGGACCAGCTCGGGGTCGGCGCGTCGGGCGCCATCTTCGGCCTGTTCGGCGCCTACTACGTCGTGGTGCGCCGGCTGGGCGGGGAGACCACGGCCATCCTGGCCCTGCTCGCCGTCAACCTGGTCATCACCTTCGCCGTCCCGATCATCGACTGGCGTGCACACCTCGGCGGCCTGGTTGCCGGTGCGGCGCTGGCGGCGGGCTTCGCCTACGCGCCCGGGGGCCCGCGCCGCGGCCGCCTGCACGTGCTGGCCTGCGTCGTCCTGGGGCTGCTGCTCGTCGCCGCCGTAATCCTGCGCAAGGCCACCCTCAGCGGCTGATCTAGACTCGGCTGTGAACGTTCGTTCACAGCCGTACGAGGAGACCACCATGCGCGACGCCGTGATCGTCGAAGCTGTCCGCACGCCCACCGGGAAGCGGAACGGAGGCCTGTCCGGCATCCATTCGGCCGATCTGTCCGCGTACGTGCTGCGCTCACTCGCCGAGCGGACCGGGATCGACCCGGCCGTCGTGGACGACGTGATCTGGGGCTGCGTCATGCAGGTCGGCGAGCAGACCTTCGACATCGCGCGGACGGCGGTGCTGTCGGCGGGTTGGCCCGAATCGGTACCCGGCACCACGGTCGACCGCCAGTGCGGTTCCTCCCAGCAAGCCGTCCACTTCGCCGCCGCCGGTGTCATCTCCGGGCAGTACGACGTGGCCGTCGCGGGCGGTGTCGAGGTGATGTCCCGTACACCCATGGGCTCGACGTTCACCGCCAGCCCGCTGGGCGCGGACTACATCGCCCGCTACGGTGCGGACTTCCCGAACCAGGGCCTGGGCGCGGAGGAGATCGCCGACACCTGGGGCTTCTCCCGCGAGCAACTGGACGAGT
Organism: Mycobacteriales bacterium; assembly: GCA_040902655.1. NCBI lineage: Bacteria > Bacillati > Actinomycetota > Actinomycetes > Mycobacteriales > Mycobacteriales bacterium. Next base: position 13,164 of record JBBDWV010000011.1, on the reverse strand, counting down.
ACGCGCTGCGATCACACGAGCGCGCGCAGGCCGCCACCGACGAGGGCCGCTTCGCCGCGCAGATCACGCCGGTGGCCGGCGCGGACGGTGCCCGGGTGATGCAGGACGAGGGGATCCGCCCGGGCGGCACGATGGACAAGCTCGCGGCGTTGAAGCCGGCCTTCAGGGAGGACGGCAAAATCACCGCCGGCAACTCCTCGCAGATCTCCGACGGCTCGGCCGCGCTGCTCATCATGACCAGCGACAAGGCCAGAGCGCTCGGCCTCACGCCGATCGCGCGCTTCCACACGGGGGTACTCGCCGGTGTCGCACCGATGCCGATGCTGCACGCCCCGATGCCCGCCACCGAGAAGGCGCTGCAGAGGTCCGGCCTGAAGGTTGCCGACATCGGTGCGTACGAGGTGAACGAGGCCTTCGCCTCGGTCCCGCTGGCCTGGCTCCAGGACCTCGGCGCGGACGACAAGACCGTCAACCCCAACGGCGGCGCCATCGCGCTCGGCCACCCGCTCGGCGGCTCCGGCGCCCGGCTGATGACCACCCTCGTGCACCACATGCGCGACAACGGGATCCGGTACGGCCTGCAGACGATGTGCGAGGGCGGCGGCCAGGCCAACGCGACGATCCTCGAACTGATCTGATCCAGCCCGGTCCTGGAGTCGCTGTCTTCCCGGCCGCTCACAGCGGTTCGGCCCAGCCGTGCGATTTGCCTGCCGGACTCGAGCTCGAGCACCGCATCCTGTCGGCGTGTCGGTGTCCACAAGGTGTCCATCGGCCACCGGGGATGGCACCCTCGGGACGTGCTCGGATGGCCCGGCCGTTCCCGCGCCCTCACGGGGGCGGCGGTCGTGCTGACCGTGGTCGCCGCCGGCACGGTGGTCGGCGCCGGCAGCCCTGCACACAGCGGCCCCACCCACAGCGGCCCCACCCACAGCGGCCCCATCCACGGCGGCGGGCCGGCACCGACAGCGTTCAGCACTCGCCTCGTGGGGCCGGTCGCGGCGCGGCCGCAGCCACGTCCGCTGGTGCGCAGCGACGTTCCCCGGCTCGCGGGCGGCGGGCTCGGTCGGCTGGCGCCGGTGCTCCGCCAGATGGGGCCGCAGCCGGGCGGGGCGGCCTTTGTCGGCCCGCCCGGCCTGGTCGGACCGGGGTCGCCGCCGGCGCAGGTACGAGCGGCTCAGCGGCTGCTCAACACCCACGGCGCGCAGCTGCGCGTGGACGGCGACTGGGGCCCGGCGACGACGCGGGCGGTGCGGCAGCTGCAGCGGCAGCGGGGCCTGCCGGCGGACGGACAGCTGGCCCCGGCCACCGCGGCACGGTTGCTGCACTAGCACTTGTCCACACTGTGGACAAGCTCTGGGGAGAACTACACCCGTGTCAGTACGGCGTCAGCGCCACTGGGTCGACAGCCCGAAGCCGGCGATGATGAAGCCGAAGCCGACCATCAGGTTCCAATTCCCCAGGCCGGTGACCAGCGGCATGTTCCCCTCGCTGATGTAGAAGACGACCAGCCAGAGCACCCCGATCCCGAACAGCGTCAGCATGAGGGGGGCCAGCCACACCGGGCTGGGGCCCTTCTTCTTCGGACCGCTGACGGCCACCGGCGGCGGGTTGGCCACCTTCTTCCGCTTCCGGGAGACGGGCACGTCCTGCTCCAGACGCTCGTTGGGAAAACCTGGGCACTAGCGTAAACGGCGACGGTGTCAGGCGGTGGCAGGACGAGCGGGCGGAGGCGGCCAGGTGCAGTTCGGCGCGGCGCGCGTGCTGCGGCCGTGGGGCGTCCTGGTGCCCCTCACCGCACTGGCCGCAGGGTTGTTGTTCGCCACCAGCGCCGCCACCGCGCAGGGCACCGATCTGCGGGCCGACCGCCGGCTGCAGCTCACCGAGCTGATCGCGCGGGAGCGCGCCGACGTCCGCCGCTGGGAGCAGGACGCTGCGCAGCTGCGGGCGCAGGTGGACGGCATCGCCCGGCGCGCTGCCGCCGGTGACGAGCGGGTCGCCGCGGCCGCGGCGCCGGAGTCGCTCGAACGGGCCGCCGGGCTGCTCCCGGTCGAGGGGCCGGCGGTGAGCGTCTGGCTCGACGACGCGCCCCGCCGCGCGGGCCGCCCCGCACTGTCGACGGATCCCGACGACCTGGTGGTCCACCAGCAGGACGTGCAGGCGGTGGTCAACGCGCTGTGGTCCGGCGGCGCCGAGGCGATGACGCTGATGGGGCAGCGGATCGTCTCGACCAGTGCGGTGCGCTGCGTCGGCAACACCGTCATCCTGCACGGCCGGGTCTACGGCCCACCGTTCGTCGTGACCGCCGTCGGCAAGCCTGAGGCGCTGCGCGACGCCCTCGACAGCGACCCCGGCGTGCGGCTCTTCCGCGGCTACGTCGACCGCTTCGGCCTGGGCTATACCGTCCGCTCGTCGCGGTCGGTGACGCTGCCGGCCTACGACGGGCCGCTCGAGCTGCCCAACGTCACGCCCCTGCCGCGCCCGTGACCGACAACGTACGCATGCTGCTGCGGGGGGCGGGCCAGACGCTGATGACGCTCGGTGTCGTGGTGCTGTTGTTCGCCGTGTACGAACTGTGGGGCACCGGCCTGGTCACGGCCAGGGAGCAGGACCGGCTCGGGGACGACCTGCGGCGCTCCTGGGCCGAGTCGGCGCCGCGGCCGGCCGGCGGGACACGGCTTGCGACGCCGGAGCCGGCCCCGCTCGATCCGGGCGAGGGTGTGGCGGTGCTGCACGTCCCTGCGCTCGAGGACCACGACCCGTGGGTGGTGGTCGAGGGCGTGGATGCCGCCGCCCTGAAGAACGGCCCCGGACACATCCCCGGCACAGCCCTGCCGGGCGAGCTCGGCAACGTCGTGCTGTCCGGCCACCGCACCACCTACGGCGCGCCGTTCGCGCGCTTCGACGAACTCGCGCCCGGGGACCAGATCGTGGTCGAGACCCACGGGAGCTGGTTCACCTACACCGTCCGGGGGAGCGAGATCGTCGCGCCGACGGCGGTTGAGGTGACCTATGCGGTGCCCGGCGACCCGGTCGCCGCCCCGACCCGGCGGCTGCTCACGCTGACCACGTGTCATCCGAAGTACTCCGCGCGCTCCCGGCTGGTCGTGCGTGCCGAGCTGACCGCCACCGCCGATCGGGCCGCGGGCCCGCCGGCCGTGCTGGCCGGGCGGGCCTGAGGTGTACAGCTGGATCTGGCGGGTGCTGCCCGGTGGCCTCCCGGGCAAGCTGCTCGGTTCGGCGGTGCTGCTGCTCGTCGCCGTCGCGTTGCTGTTCCTGGTGATCTTCCCTGCGGTCGAGCCGCTGCTGCCGCTGGACGACGTGACCGTCGAGCCGGCGCCGTCGCCGGAGTGAGTCGGCGGCCGGCCGGGCCGCGGAAGAGCGCGACCCTGGCGTGACGTTCGAGCTGACGTGACCCGCATCCTCGTCGTCGACAACTACGACAGCTTCGTGTTCAACCTGGTCCAGTACCTCGGTCAGCTCGGCGCCGAGACCGTGGTGCGTCGCAACGACGAGGTGACGCCGGCGGACGCCGGCGGCTACGACGGGGTCCTGCTCTCGCCGGGCCCGGGGACGCCGGAGGACGCCGGCGTCAGCGTCGCGATGGTCGGCGCGTGCGAGGACGGGGGCATCCCGCTGCTCGGGGTGTGCCTGGGCCACCAGGCGATCGCCGTCGCGCACGGCGCCACCGTCGGCCGGGCAGCCGAGCTGCTGCACGGCAAGACCAGCGAGGTCGAACACGGCGGAGCCGGCGTGCTGCACGGTCTGCCATCGCCGTTCACGGCGACGCGCTACCACTCGCTGGCCGTCGAGGAGTCGACCCTGCCACCGGAGCTCGCCGTCACCGGGCGCACCCCCAGTGGCATCGTGATGGCGCTGCGGCACCGCGACAAGCCAGTGGAGGGCGTGCAGTTCCACCCGGAGTCGGTGCTGACGCAAGGTGGTCACCTGCTGCTCGCGACCTGGTTGCGCAGCTGCGGCAGCCTGGTCGCCGCCGAACGTGCCCCGGCGCTGTCCGAGCAGGTCGAGACCCGGCGGCTGGCCGCTTTCGGCTGACGGTGCGGCCGCTGGAACGCCTCAGCGCGTGGGTTCAGAGCGCGGGGACGGCGTCGGCTCGACGCCGGTCGGGTCGGGCGTCGGCTCCGGCGCCGCGGTCGGTGTCGGTTCGGGGCTCGGTGACGGTGGCGGTGGCGGTGGCTCCCGGGAGATGACGATCAGCACGGCGGTCCCGCGGCCGGCGAGCGTGTTCACCGGCGACTGGTCGAGCACGCGGTCCGGGGGTCCCGGGTCGTCGCGCGGTTCGATGCCCACGGAGAAGCCGGCCCGCTGCAGCTCGGCGACGGCCTCCTCGGCGGACCGGCCGCGCACGTCCGGGACCTGCACGTTGCCGGAGGCGACGGTCAGTGTCACCTTCGTCTGTACCGCCACCTGCGAACCAGGCTGCGGGCTGATCGCCAGCACGGTGCCTTCCGGGATGTTGCCGTCGCGCGTCACGACGTCGCCGACGACGAGCTTGCGCTCGCCCAGCAGCACCTCGGCCTCGTCGCGGGACTGCCCGACGACCTCCACCGGGACGACCGTCATCTCGATGCCCTTGGACAGCGTCAGGGACACTGCGCCCCCGGCCTTGAGCAGGATGTCGGCCTCGGGGCTCTGCTCGATCACCGTCCCGAAGCGCTTCGGGGAGAATCCCTGGGTCACCTCGCCCACGGTCAGGCCACGGGCCTCCAGCTGGGCGAGGGCCTGTGCCTGCGAAAGACCGACCAGCGGCGGTGCCGGCACCAGGCCGGTGCCGGTGCCGAGCACTCCGCGCACGAGCAGAGCCAGGCCGACGACGAGCCCCACCAGCACGAGCCCGAAGACGCCGTAGGCGATGCCGTGCTTGACCGACCACGTCTCCTCGACGTGCACCGGCCGGGCCACCGCGGCGGGCGCCAGGGCGACCGTCGGCTCGAGCACGGGGGCGGCGAGGACCCGTTGGCCGGCGCGGGAGCGCAGCACGTCCTCGCGCATCTCCTGGGCCGACTGGTAGCGGTTCGCCGGGTTCTTCGCCATCGCCTTGAGCACCACGGCGTCCACCGAGGAGGACAGCGTGGAGTCGTACGCCGAGGGGGGCGTCGGATCCTCGCGGACGTGTTGGTAGGCAACGGCCACGGCACTGTCGCCGGTGAAGGGCGGCACCCCCGTGACGAGTTCGTAGAGCAGGCACCCGGTGGAGTAGAGGTCGGACCGGGCATCGACGTGCTCGCCACGGGCCTGCTCCGGCGAGAGATAGGCCGCAGTGCCGATGATGGCGGCTGTCTGAGTCATCGCCGAGGACGCGTCGGCGGCAGCCCGGGCGATGCCGAAGTCCATCACCTTGACCTCGCCGCTGCGGGTCAGCATCACGTTGGCCGGCTTGATGTCGCGGTGCACGATGCCCGCGGCGTGCGCGGCGTCGAGGGCCACGAGGATCTCGGCCGCCACCTCCAGCGCGCGCTGCGGCAGCAGCCGCCCCTCGCTCAGCAGCACGTCGCGCAGCGTGCGCCCGTCGACGATCTCCATGACGATGTACGGCACCCCGTCGTCGTCCTGGCCGGTGTCGAAGACGGACACGATCGCAGGGGCGTTCAGCGAGGCGGCGGCCTGTGCCTCCCGCCGGAAACGGGCCTGGAACGAGGGGTCGCGGGCCAGGTCCGAGTGCAAGATCTTGATCGCGACCTCGCGGCCGAGGCGGACGTCGACGCCGCGGAAGACCTCGGCCATCCCGCCGGAGCCGATCGTCGGCCCGACCTCGTAGCGGCCGCCCAGCCTGCGCGGCGTCTTCGGTTCGGTCACCCCTTGCCCTTGCCCTGGCTCTTGCCCTTGCCCCTGCCGGGCTGCTTCCCGGGCGCCGGCGGCTCGGCCGGGGCCGGCTGCTGCACGACCGGTGCCGGCACCGGGACGACGTGCACCGTCACGGTCGTGCCGACGACGACCTGCCCGGCGGGCTCCACGCTGCTGACCGTACCGACCGGGCGGCCGCTGCCGTCGTCGACGAGCCGGGGCAGCAGACCCAGATCGCTCAGCGCGGCCTGGACCTCTGCGGCCGGTCGACCGAGGTAGCCGGCGGCCTCCACCGCCACCCGCGGTGGCCCCGTGGACACGACGAGGACGACGGGGGTGCCCGGCGCGACCGTACTGCCGGCTTCCGGTGAGACCGACAGCACCGAGCCCGGCGGCACGGTGGTCGAGCTGCCGTCGCGACGCTCCACCGGCAGGCCGGTGTCCTCCAGGAGCCGGCGGGCGGTGTCCTCGGGAGTGCCGATCGCGACGGCCGGCACCGTGACCGAGGCGGCGACGGTCGGCGATGTCGAGGACGCCGCTGTCCGGACGCCGGCACCGAGCGCCAGTAGCGCGAGCAGCAGCGCTGCCACGCGAACTGCGGAGCGGGACGAGCGCGCCCGGCTGCCCGGCACGCGCAGTGCCGGCCGGCGCAGCGGCTCCAGCGGCGGGGCAGCGGGCAACGGAAGGATCCCGGTCGCGGCCGGCGGCTCGACCGGCAGCGCCGCGAGCCCGCCGCCGCCCCGGGCAGGGTCCGGGTCCGCACCCGTCGGGGCCAGCGCCGCCCGCAGCTCGGTGGCCCGCCGGCACATCTCACCGGCCGTAACGAAGCGGTCGGCCGGGTCCTTGGCCAGCGCCTGTGCGACGAGCTCGCGCACCGGGGCGGGCACCGTCGACGGGAGATCCGGCGGCGGGCTCTGCAGGTGCGCGAGCGCGACCGCCACTGGGTTGTCGCCGGGGAACGGGCGCCCGCCGGCCAGGCACTCGTACGCCACGACACCGAGGGAGTAGACGTCGCTGGCGGGGATACCGCTGCTCCCCGCAGCCTGCTCCGGTGACAGGTAGAAGGCCGTTCCGACGACCGTCCCCGTCCGGGTGAGGGGCACCGCATCCGCCGCCGACGCGATCCCGAAGTCGGTCACCTTGACCGCGCCGTCCGGCCGGACCAGCAGGTTGCCCGGCTTGACGTCACGGTGCACCACGCGGCCGTCGTGCGCGGCCTGCAGGGCGGCGGCAGTCTGCGCGACGACGTCGAGGGTCCGGTCCACCGACAGGGTGCGCTGTCGGCGCAGCAGGGCGGACAGCGGCTCACCCTCGACCAGCTCCATTACCAGCCACGCCTGGCCGTCCCGCTCGCCGAAGTCGTAGATCGACGCGATACCCGGGTGCGACAACCGGCCGGCGTGCCGGGCCTCGGCCCGGAAGCGAGCCCGGAAGTCCTCGTCGTCGACGTGCTCGGGGCGCAGCTTCTTGACCGCGACGGTGCGATCGAGCAGGACGTCCTCGGCCCGCCACACCTCGCCCATCCCGCCGACGGCGATGCGCTCCACGAGGTGGTAGCGGTCGGCCAGCAGCGTGTCGGCCACACCGACCCCGGGCGGGCTCATCGGCCCAGGACCGCGCGCATGACGTCCCGCGCGATCGGCGCCGACAGCGCGCCACCGGTCGCCTCGCTGCCCAGATCGCCGCCGTCCTCGACCACCACCGCCACGGCGACCTGCGGGTCCTCGGCCGGCGCGAAACCGATGAACCAGGCATGCGGCGGGCGCCCCTGAGCGTGCTGCGCGGTGCCGGTCTTTCCGGCGACCCGGAGCCCGTCGATCTGCGCCCGCCGGCCGCTGCCCTCGGCGACGACCAGCTCCATCATCCGGGTCAGCTCGGCGGCGACACCGGCGGACACGGCGCGCTGGTAGACCTCCGGCTTCGGCACTTCGAGCACCGAGAGATCCGGCGCCTGAGCCTCTTTCACCAGGTACGGCCTCATGAGCTGGCCTCCGTTGGCGACGCCCGCGGCGACGAGGGCCATCTGCAGCGGGGTGACGCGCACGTCGTACTGCCCGATCGCGGACTGTGCGGTCTGCGGTGGGTCGGGGTCATCCGGGAACCGGCTGTCCGCAACGCTCGTGGGAACCCGCAGGTCGTTGTCGCCGAAGCCGAAGGCGCGCGCCTGTTCGCCCAGTGTGTCGCCGCCGAGCTGCAGGCCCAGCGCACCGAACGCGGTGTTGCAGGAGATCCGCAGTGCCTCGGCCAGCGTGGACGTCTCGCCGCTGCAGGACGCGCCGCCGAAGTTGCGCAGGTCGTTGGTCGTCTGCGGCAGGTCGAGCACCTTGGGTGACGGGATCTTGTCCTCGGGGGTGACCTCACCGGACTCGAGCGCCGCGGCGGCGGTGACCACCTTGAACGTCGACCCGGGCGGGTAGGTCTTGCTGATCGCCCGGTTGAGCAGCGGGTCGTCGGTCGCGTCGTTCAGTTGGTCGTAGTAGGCGCGGATCTCGGCCGGATCGAACGAGCTGAGCTTGGCCGGGTCGAATGCCGGGAAACTGACCATCGCGAGGACCGCGCCGGTGCGTGGGTCCAACGCTACGACCGCGCCGCGCTTGCTCCCGAGCCCCCGGAAGGCCGCCTCCTGCGCCTTCGGGTCGAGGGTCAGCAGCACCGAGCCGCCCTGCGGCGCCCGCCCGGTCACGTAGTCCGACAAGCGGCGCACGAACAACCGGTCGTCCTCGCCCGACAGCACCTGGTCCTCGGCCCGCTCCACGCCGGTCCGCCCGTAGATCAGCGAGTAGTAGCCGGTGACGTGGGAGTACGCCGGGCCGCCGGGGTAGCGCCGCAGCCACGTCAGCGGGCCGTCCACCTCGACCGACTCGGCGACCGCCTCGCGCCGGCCGCCCTGGGCGAGGACGGCGATCGGCCCGCGTTCGCGCTCGTAGGTGCGCAGCAGGACCCGGGAGTTCTTCGGATCGTCGCGGTAATCCTCGGCCTTCACGACCTGCACCCAGTTGACGTTCAGCAGCAGCAGGCCGAACAGCACGATGCAGGCCAGCGCGACGCGCCGCAGCGGACGGTTCACGATGCCACCCCCGGTCGCCGGACGATCTGGGTCTGCGCGGAGGCCAGCGCCTGGCGGGCCGCCTCGGGGGTGACCGGTGCGGGTGCCGGGCGGCGGGCGGCGTCGCTGACCCGCAGCAGCAGCGCGACCAGCGCCCAGTTGGCGACGATGCTGGAGCCCCCATAGGACAGCCAGGGCAGCGTGATGCCCGTGAGCGGGATCAGCCCGGTGACGCCGCCGACGATGACGAACACCTGCAGAGCCAGCGAGAAGGACAGCCCCCCGGCCAACAGCTTGCCGAACGAGTCGCGGCAGGACAGTGCCGCCCGCAGCCCGCGCTCGACGATGAGCCCGAACACCAGCAGCACCGCCATGACGCCGACCAGCCCGAGCTCCTCCCCGATGGCGGCCATGATGAAGTCGGTGCTGGCGAACGGCACGGTGCCCGGGCGGCCCTCACCCAGACCAGTGCCGGTGATCCCGCCGGTGCCGAAGCCGAACAATGACTGCACCAGCTGGTAGCCGGAGCGGTCCGGGTCGGCGAACGGGTCGAGCCAGGTGTCCACCCGCCGCGCGACGTGGTCGAAGTACTGGTAGGTCACCAGCGCGCCTCCGGCGAACAGTCCCAGGCCGATGAGCAGCCAGCTGGTCCGCTCGGTGGCGATGTAGAGCATCACCACGAACAGCGCGAAGAACAGCAGCGAGCTGCCCAGGTCCTTGCCACGGATGAGTACCGCGAGGCTGGCGGCCCAGGCGATGAGCACCGGGCCGAGGTCGCGGGCGCGCGGCAGGTCCAGGCCCATCACCCGGCGGCTGGCCAACGACAGCACGTCGCGCTTGGCGACCAGGTAGCCGGCGAAGAACACGATGAGCAGCAGTTTGGCCAGCTCGCTGGGCTGCACCTGGAGCGGGCCGACCCGGATCCACAGTCGCGCGCCGTTGATGGTCCGCCCGAGGACCGGCAGTGCCGGCAGGAGCAACAACACCAGACCGGCCGCGGCAGAGGTGTAGGTGTAGCGCTGCAGTCGGGTGTGGTCGGGTACGAGGGTCAGCACCGCCACGAAGGCGGCGATCCCGACGGCGGTCCAGATGAGCTGGCGCGGAGCCTCACCGGCGGGAATTGCCCTGGCCAACTGCTCGGCACGCTCGGCCGCCGCGAAGTCCAGTCGCCGGATCATCACCAGGCCCAGCCCGTTGAGCAGTGCGACGCACGGCAGGATCAGCGGGTCGGCATGAGGCGCCAGGCGGCGCACGGCGAGGTGGGCGAGCAGGAACACCGCGCCCAGGCCCAGGCCGTAGCCGAGGGTGCCCGCGGGAATCCGCTTCTCGACGGCCAGACCGACCGCGGCATACGCCAGCACCGCGATGAGGACGGCGAAGGTCGTCAGCAGCAACTCGACGCCGCGCCGCGGTGGGACGTAGGAGGGGGTGACGGTCGGCGCGGTCACGACGCGTCCGGCGGGCAGGCAGGTTCGGGCGTCGGCGTGGACACCGCGGGAGCCGGGCTGCCGCTGCCGCCCGTCGGCGCCGGCGCCTGGGTGGGGGGCGCCGGCGTGGTGAGGGCCTGGGTGGTGGGCGACTGGGTGGTGGGGGTGCCGGAGACGGGCGGGCCGGACGGTGCGGGGATCGGCGCCGTGCGGGGCTCACATGCGGGGAACCGGAGCACCAGGCGCTCGACGATCGACTCGGCGTCGTCGCGGTCGGCGGCCACGATCCCCTGGCGTACGCGGGAGGTGGCGAGCGGGTCGAGCCGCTCGGTCGTCAGCTCGGTGCGCTGCTCGACGCTGGACAGCCGCATCCCGGCCACCTGCCCGGTGACGCCACGGAAGATCGCGACCTGCTCACCGTCGATGCCGACGTAGTACTGCGACCGGACATAGGCCCAGCCGGATCCGGCGCCGATCGCTGTCAGGGCGAGCACCACGAGGGTCACGACGGCCGTCCGCCCGCGCGAGCGGCGGCGCTGCGTACGGTCCGCTCCGAGGGCGGGCTCCGCGGCCGCGGGCGCGGGCGGCGGGACGTCGCGGCCCTCGGCGGTGCGGGCGCGGCCGGCCGCTGTGTCGGAGATGCCGTCCGGCGGCGCCTGCGGCGACGCCGCGGCAGCCCCTGCGACGACCGGCGAGGAGCTGTGCCGGCCGTTGCCCGGCACCACGTCGGCGACGATGACCGTGACGTTGTCGGGGCCGCCGCCGCGCAGCGCCAGCTGGACCAGCCGGTCGCACGCCTCCTGCGGGTCCTCCAGCGACAGCGCCTCCTGCAGAGTCTCGAGCCGGCCTACCGGCCCGGTGAGGCCGTCGGTGCACAGCAGGTACCGGTCACCGATGCGCGCCTCGCGCACCGACAGGTCCGGCTCGATCTCCGCCCGGCCGTCCAGAGCCCGGGTGATCAGGGAGCGCTGCGGGTGGGTGCTGGCCTCCTCCTCGCTGATCCGGCCCTCGTCGACCAGCGTCTGGACCAGCGTGTGGTCGTGCGTGATCTGGGCCAGCGAGCCCTCGCGCAGCAGGTAGGCGCGGGAGTCGCCGATGTGCAGCAGCCCGAGCCGGTGGCCGGCGAACAGGAAGGCGGTGAGCGTGGTGCCCATGCCGTTGAGCCCGGCGTCGCCGGCGACCATGTCGCGCAGGTGGTCGTTGGCCGCCAGGGCGCTGGTGCGCAGGACGTCGAGCAGGTCGCTGCCGGGCACGTCGTCGTCGAGCTGTGCCAGCGACGCGATCGCTACGGCTGAGGCGACCTCGCCGGCGGCATGGCCGCCCATCCCGTCGGCCACCGCGAGCACCCGCGGCCCGGCGTAGACCGAGTCCTCGTTTCCGTCCCGCAGCAGGCCGGTGTGCGAGCGGGCGGCGAACCGCAGGGACAGGCTCAAGGCTGCACCTCGCTCCGCTCCGGAAGGGCGCTCATGGGCGCAGCTCGAGCACGGTCTTGCCGATCCGGATCGGGGAGCCGACCGGGACGGGTGTGGGGCGGACCACCTTGGCGTTGCCGAGGTAGGTGCCGTTGGTCGATCCGAGATCCTCCACCAGCCAGTGGCCCTCGCCGGGGAACAGCCGGGCGTGCCGGGTGCTCGCGTAGTCGTCGGTCAGCACGAGGGTGGAGTCGTCCGCCCGGCCCAGCGTGACCGGGTCCTCCCCGAGGCCGACGGTCGTGCCGGCCAGCGCGCCCTCGGTGACGACCAGTTTGCGCGCCATGCTGCGGCCGCGCGACCTGCCGGCAGCCGGGTCGCGGTGGGTGGTCGCGACCGCTGGTGCGGCGGCGGGCACACGCGCCACCCGGCCGCCGTACAGGTCGCTGCGGACCGTGCGGAACGCGGCGATCACGAACAGCCAGAGCAGGACGAGCAGGCCGTACTTCACGGCGGCGACGACCAGGGCGCTGCCCATCAGGCCTCCCGCCGGAAGACCATCGGGGTGCCGCCGACGTCGATCCGGTCGCCGTCCGACAGCACCGCCGAGGTGATCCGGCGGCCGTTGAGCAACGTGCCGTTCGTCGAGCGCAGGTCGGCCAGCTTCACCGTGTCCCCCTCGAACCGCAGCTCGGCGTGGGCGCGCGAGACGCCCGTGTCGGCCAGCCGCACGTCGGCCTCGGCGCCACGGCCGACGACGGTGACGAGGGAGGTCAGCACCACCACCCGCTCACCGTTGCCGGCTGCGGCCGGCAGGACGAGGCGCGGCCGACCGGCACCGCTGGCGGGCGATCCCTGCCCGGGCGGGTCGGCGGCGACGGCGCTGCGGACCCGGAACACGCCGGTGTCGAGCTCCTCGACCCGCTCGAAGGTGACGCCGACGGAGCCGACGAACGACCAGCCCTGCTCGTCGGCGTGCTCACGCACCATGCTGGCCAGCTCGGCCCGCAGCGGCTCGTCGTACTCCCCCAGACGCTCGAAGTCGGAGGGTCCGAGCTCGACGACGTAGGCGTTGGGCACGAGCACCCGGCCCTGGCCCACGATCGCCTTCTTGTCGGCCGCCTCACGCTGGAGGGCGGCGGCCACCTCGACCGGCTGGACCACCCCGCCGAAGACGCGGGCGAAGGCACCCTCGACGAGGCCTTCGAGCCGACGCTCGAAGCGCTGCAGCACTCCCACGCCGGTTCCCCTTCCCTGTGGACGGAGATCGTATCCGGGCTTGTCGCGGGCGCAGGAGCGGCCGGCGGCGGGTGCTAGCCTGCGGGTCGCACTCGGGCGAGTGGCGGAATGGCAGACGCGCACGGTTCAGGTCCGTGTGTCCGAAAGGACGTGGGGGTTCAACTCCCCCCTCGCCCACCCACGCTCCAGATGCCGCTCCGGAGACATGTGTGCTGTCGGGGGTGTTGCAGCACAGGTCAAG
>JBBDWV010000010.1 GCA_040902655.1 Mycobacteriales bacterium | reverse complement strand
AAGGCTGGTCCACGCCGTCACGGCCGCGTGACGACCGCGCCTACCGGTCGCTGCCCCGCACATTGTGGGAGGCGTCGTGACCGGCCGGCTGGGGTCGCTGTTCAGTGGGGTGGGTGGGCTGGACCTCGCCGTCGAACAGTTCGGCTACGCCACGGTGTGGCAGGTCGAGATCGACGGGTGGTGCCGTGACCAGTTGGCCCGCCACTGGCCCGACGCGATCCGCTATCCCGACGTCACCGAGGTCGACTGGTCGAGCGTGCCTGCGGTGGACGCGCTCTGCGGCGGCTACCCGTGCCCGCCGTTCTCCTCAGCGGGCAAGCGACTAGGGGAAGCCGATGAACGATACCTGTGGCCGCACTTCCTCGACGCCATTCGGGCACTACGACCCCGCGTCGTGTTCGCTGAGAACGTCCGAGGCCACCTTTCCCTGGGGTTCGACCGAGTCCTCGCTGACCTTTCCGCCCTCGGGTATTGCGTGCGGTGGACGTGTCTACGAGCTTCCGACATTGGTGCCCCGCACCGCCGCGAGCGGCTGTTCTTCGCTGCTGTCGACACCGGACACGGCGCTGCTCAAGACCCCCACATCGAACCTCGGGACCAACGGCGGTTCGCAGCACCCGGACAAACGCAAGGCGGGCGGGCACGGTCCGACGTTGGCGGACGAGGTCGAGCATCTGCTTCCCACGCCCACCTCGCGGGATCACAAGGGCCGCAATCAGCGGGACGACGAGTCGTGTCTACCAGGGGCGGTGGGCAAGCTCCTGCCGACGCCGACCACGCAGCCGACGACCGGGAACGGCCACGCCCGCAACCTCGGCGGCGAAGCGAAGCTGCTGCGGACCCCGCGAGCTTTGACTGGCGCGGATACGCCCCCGCTATCGAAAGGTGGGGACGGGTCCTCGGACGGGCAGCTCCAGCTCCTCTGGACGAACGAGGACGACTGAGCGCCGACTTCGTGCTCTGGATGCAAGGCTTCCCGGCGGACTGGGTCGGTGACGGGACACGCGGTCAGCGGCTCCGCGCCTACGGGAACTCGGTCGTGCCTCTCCAGGCGGTCGCGGCGTTCTCGCTGCTGCTTGACGCTGGGGAGGCCGTAGCGTGACCGGCG
>JBBDWV010000009.1 GCA_040902655.1 Mycobacteriales bacterium | reverse complement strand
ATCTGCCTGTTCACGACGCGCCCGAACCAGCCACTACTCGCGGATCTGGGTCAGAGCAGCGTCCGATCCGCTGTCCCCGGCGGCGGTGCGGAGACAGCGGTGGCATCAGAAGGGCTCGGTCGCGATCGACTGGAGCTGGTGTTCAAGCACAGCGACACGCTCACCGGCCGCGGCGACTTCTGCGGGGACGAGCGGGATCGGCTCACCAGGACGCACGCCGTCGTAGAGCCGGTGTGCCTGCCACAACCGCTCTTCCTCCTCCTGGGCCTCGGTGTGGGCCAGCGCCACCCGCGCCCGCCAGTCGAGGCGCTTCTCGTCGGGAAGACGCTCGAGGAGCTCCGGCCAGGCCTGCCGTAGGTGCTCCCGCTGCTCATCCCGGGGCGCGTCGCCCGGGCCGGTCCATCCGCATGAGCAGAGCGGCCGTCCGGCACGTCCGCCAGCAAGCCCTGGGTTCAAGACGTGGCCGGGGACTCGTGTCCAGGGCTCGACGGCGCGAGGCGGCGGGCCAACGTCCGGCTGCGGAGCGGTCATCGGTGTCCTCCTCAGTATCCTGAGTGCCATCGTGACAGCCTCCGGCCGCGTTCTGGGTGAGACCCCGCGTGCCGGTTCTCCGGCGAAGCCTCGTTCGGTCTGTCCGTGGCCAGTGAAAGTCCCCGTTGGTGGCCACGAGAAGTCCCCCTGAGACATCTCCCGGCCCTGCGTACGTTGGCTCACGGACGCGATCGCCGTCGCAGCGTCACCGTCCTGACGTGGGTTGCGTCAGCCCGTCACCAGCGGCGCAGCCAGCGAGGGCGTCGGCGAGGAGGTTGTTCTGCTGCAACGGCCCCGTCGTGCAACTGGGCGCGCCTGCGTTCGTAGAGCCGCGCGACGTCGGTCCATCTCTGTTCCCCGTGGCGCTTGACGATGATGCCGAGGGCGCCGACCAGCAGGGCGACTGCGGAGGGGAGCATGTGCCAACCGCCACGCAGTAGGAGAGCCAGCGAGGCGCCCAGCCCTGCACCAGCGGTGAGCAGCATGAGTTCGCCGGTCAGGATCACAGACTCTCGTCGCTCGCGCGCGTAGTCCCGGTAGGCGGCGGCGGTTCGTTGTTGGTCGACACTGGCTGGTGATGGCCACGAGTCGGGTACGACGGAGCGGAGCGGCTCCCCGCTGAAGATCTCCCCCACCTCCAGTGGTTCTCGGGTGCGGGTACGGCGGAACTCGGCAAGGTTGCGCAGTGCGACGCGGGTGGACCCGACGGCGAGGACCAGGCACGCGATCGCCCAGAGCCCCGACAGCACCCAGACGACGGTCACCTCACGCCTCGTCGTCCGGCTGCCCGAGCACGACAGGAGTCGGCTGCACCAAGATGGCGAGCGCACGAAGAGCGACACCGCCCAAGGCGAGCCAAGTCGCGGCGATGGTGAGCATTACTCCGACTTGCTCGAAGCGGCCGATGGCGACGAGGGCAGGAACTGGCGCAGAGAGAAGCATGGCGGCTGTGATCGACAGCCACGAGGCGCCGCGCAACAGCCACGGGGCAGGGCGATGCGGTTCGAGGGGACGACGAGGGCGTTTGTACGCGAGGCGGCGGACTATTGCTCGCCGTCGTCCTCGTACCGCTGACCGCGCCACTCGACAATCCCTCTGCTGAGGTGAGTCAGAGGACGGCGCTGACGCGACTGCTGGCCCAGTGTGGTGGGGCCGGTCTTGCCGCCAGTTATAGAGTCGTGGTCGGTGCCGGGCACGCTGGGCTCCAACCGAAATGGCGGTCCCTGCCAGCCCAGGATCGGGAACAGCCCAACGACCCTCGGCGCGCGCATTGAGTCAGCGCCCGAATGCAGCTCGCCGGTGCCGGCAGCACAAAGACGCTTTGAATCCGTGGCAGCGCCCGACGGCGTACGCCCAGCCGGTGTGCGTCCTACGTGACGCAGCCCTCGACCCGTGGCTCGTGCGCCGCTGGCTTCACCAGTGCGGTGAGACGGACAGTCACTCGGTCGGCCAGCTGCGCACCGAACTGGATCGGGCGGCCGTCGAGCTTGATGTCGCCGACCGCGAAGCCAAGCTCGGGCGGGACGGCGAAGCTCGCGCGCACCGCGTGGTCGATGTCGCCGCGCTCGATCGTCCAGAACGCCGCCGGGTCGGCCCGGTCAGTGTCTCGCTCAGGAGTCACCATGCCTGTCGTCCTGATCTCGTGCAGGTACAGCCCGATGGGGTCCTGCAGCGTGATCTCAGCGCCGGTGGCGGCAGCGTCGTTGACGGCCGCGGCGATCCGCGGGTCGCTGTTGCGGAACTCATCGCCGAGTCCCGCGCAGCGTACGAGGATCTGTTGGTCGCTGACGCGGCGGCCGCCGCTGTCGACGCGCTGCACCGTTGCCTCGGCCGCCAGCCGTGCCGCGGCGCCCAGCGTGTTGTTCTTCTGTACGAGATGCGCGAGGCGGCCCTCGGCTGTGGTGTTCCACTTGTTGCGCGGCACGTACTTGCCGGAGTCGAACAGGTCCTTCTCCTCCACCCGTCCGTCGACCAGCTCGCGGTACATCGCGAGGAGTCGTTCTGGGTCCCGGTTCGCGACGTGCTCCCAGAACTCGGGAACCTCGGTGCTGAACGTCACCCGGTTGATCGTGCCGTCGCTATCGCGCTCGACGCTCCACTCGCAGTACTCGACCTGCTGGTCGCGGTCGTCCGCGGTCTCCCAGCGCCCGGTCTCGGTGGTCGCCCCGCGCAGCAGCGGTGCTGGGAAGGCAGGCCAGCCGATGCGCGCAACAATCGCGTCGGCGGGCGTGTCGGCTGCTGTCGGATCGTAGAACTGCGGGAACTCCGCCGCGAACTGGGCGAGCATGTCACTGACGACGTCGCTCCAGGCCGCACCATCCGCCTCGTTGGGCTCGGCGAGCCGGGCCGGGGCAGCGAATTGTCTGAGCGTCGCCACGGTTCAGCCCGCTGCCACAGAACCGTCGGTAAGCATCCGCAGAGCCCCGACGCGCTCTCGCGCCTTTGCGAACAGCAGCGGGCTCTCGGCGATCGGCATCGTTTCCTCAACGTGTTCACGCCGGGACTCGGCCAGGCGGAAGTAATCGTCGTAGCCCGCCTGGGTCTGCAGCCGCTCGGTGATCTGGTCGTAGTAGGCACTCAGCAGCGCGTCGAAGGAGGGCTTGAAGTCTTCGCCGACTGCCCACAGCTCGGCGAACTCCCGTTCGGCGCTGTCGGCCGGCGAGGTCTCGGCCGCGGCCAGGATCGCCGCGGCCATGTCGACGGAGAACGAGGCGGCGCCGGCCGCCACTGTTGCCGCTGCGGGAACATGCGCCATCAACGACGCGCGACGCACCGAGAAGATCGGGTTGGCGAAGTCGGTCATGAGCAGGCTCGCCGCGAGCCGATCGCTCAGGAGCCCGATGCGCCGGGCCTCGCGCAGCACCTGGGTGTCCTCCAGCGCCCGCTCGGGCACGCAGAAGGCGAAGTGCGTGTCGCCGGCCTGCTCGAATCCCTTACCGTCGCTCAGGTGCACACCGAAGTTCGTCAGGCTTTGCTCGTAGATGGGCCCGGAGACCGCGAAGGGTGGCGGCGCCTGCAACCCGAGGACCTCGGACAGCTCCTCGGAGTCGATGAAGAACGTCTGGGGCAGGTCAACGGTCCCTGATGCGGCGTTCCTGGCTTCAGTGTGGCTGGAGATCAAGTTGACCGTCGGCGTCTCGAGCAGCTGTCGCATGATCCGCGCCGGGTCGGTGATCTTGCCGCCGGCAGCCACCAAGCCGTCGAAGCGTGCCTTCGTCCACCGCACGATGCTGGGCCGGGCCACAGCCGTCTCGCACGCCAGTGCGCCGCTGAGCTCTTTACGGCCGAACCACTCGTGCGGCGGGCCACCTAACACCGAGGGGAAGATCTGCGCTGCCGGGGAGTCCCAATGGATCCACGGCGAGCGCAGCTCCTTCATGAGGAAGTTGCCCGACGTGTGACTCTCGAAGGGTCCCTTTCCCTGGGTGGGGTCGCTCAGCGCGTGCCGGGAGTTTCCCGCGAACACCCACCCGGAGCTGGCGCCGACGGTGCGGTAGTAGTTGAAGCCGCCCCGTTCCCGGTCCCAGGCCATGACCTCGACTTCTCCTTGGTCGGGAGAGCGTGCTCAGGAGCACGTCCGGGCCTTCTGGGCCACCGCCGAGCGCAACGAGGAAGCGCAGGTTCCGCGCGACGCCCGCTGTGTCGGGCGTCATCGCGATCTGGCTGCCGTCGCCAACCAGGAAGAAGCTCGGCTCGCCCACCGAACCGTCGGCGTCCCCTGCTTCGGCGAAGAAGGCGAGCACTTCGCCGGCGGTCCTCGGGAAACGGCCGCGCAGCAGCAGCGTCCTCGCGAACACGTCGCCGAGCTCGGCCGCGGCTTGCTCGGCCGTCAGTGTGCGCAGCGCTGCGTCCTCGCCGATCACCATGCGCTGGATCGCGTCGGGCGCGAGCGCCTCCTCTGGCAGGTTGCGGAAGGCGCCGCACGACTCATCGATGACCATCGTCGGGGTCAAGTGCTCTTCCTTCCTCGCGGCGAAGCGCCCACCGTACGCGCGGATCGCGCGGTAGCTGACCAGGCGCGACGTCAGCGCGAGAAGACGTCCGCGCCGGGGAACGGCGCTGCCCGCGGGGGCATCGCGTACAGGCCGC
The DNA here is from genome assembly GCA_040902655.1 of Mycobacteriales bacterium. Lineage (NCBI taxonomy): Bacteria > Bacillati > Actinomycetota > Actinomycetes > Mycobacteriales > Mycobacteriales bacterium. The sequence continues at coordinate 39,255 of JBBDWV010000009.1, read as the reverse complement.
CGGCAACGAGCGACACGAACGCAATGGCTGGCGGCTCGTCCGGCCCGCGCCCGGCCCGTCCGCCGAAGTTGACGTCGCCGAGCCATCCCGGCAGGTGCAGCAAGTGCTGGACCGTGGACAGGTCGCGCTGGAAGCTGACGAAGGTCAGCCCGAGCGACGGTCCTTCCGGCCCCAGACCGTCGAGGAACTCATAGCCCTGCCGGAACATCCGCAGACCCCCGGCAGCCGAGCCCGACGCCCGGTTCTGGTTCGCGCGGTGCACGTGCGACGCCTCGATCACCGGATCGGTGACCTGCGGCGGGTCTCTGTAGTCGGACGGAAGGTTCGCGCCCAGCGCCGGCGGAGAGGCGGCGACCGGCCGGAGCTCGCCCGACGGCCCACGCTCGGTGCCGATCAGGGGCGCGCCACTGAGCTTGTCGCGCCCGACCAACAGCTCTTGCTGCGCGCGCGACAAGGCTCGCCACGCCGCCAGGTCGACTCGCAGCCGCAGGAACGCCAAGTACGTCCCGCCGGCCATCCAGGCCGGGTGCTGCCCGGCCACCATGGCTGCCGCCCTGTCCTCAGTTCGCAGGTTGCTGACGCCATCGTGGAAGCCCAGCCAACCGCGCCCATCGGGCCGTCCGAAGCCCGGGTAGCTCTCGGCGACCGCGACCGGTAGCGCGTGGTCGGCGATGACCTTCCAGATCTCCACCGCAGCAGCGTTGACTGCCGCCTCGCTTTCTGCGGTCAGCTGCATGAGGACGTCGGCCTCTCCCGTCCGGCGCCCACCGTCCCAGGGCAGCGCCGGAAACGGCTCGCCGGTTCGAGGGAGGTAGGCCAGGAAGTCCGGCCGCGGGAGCGCAACGACCGGCGGGTCGTGACGCTGGTCGTCGAACAGCCGCCGCCCGAACCCAAGCAGCAGTCGCAGGCCGGCGAACTGCGCCGTGCTCTCGGCCCGAGTCCGCTCGGCCTGCCCAGCGAGGTCGCGCACCTCCCCTCGCCGCAACCGCTGGACGCATTCGACGATCAGGGCGAGGGCCTCGCCGGCCTGCTCGGCAGTCGCGCCCGCGGTGAAGTCGAGCAGCACGAGCCGAAGGCTGAGCGGCGGGCGCTCCCCGTGCCGCCAGAAGATGCCCTCCTGCAGCAGATGGCCGTCGGCGCTCACCGCGCCGCCCCTGCAGCACGGAAGTCTGCCCACGCGTCGAGGACACCCGCGCACGAGAGACCGTCTGCAGGGCGCGGGATCGGCTCGCACTGCCGCGGATGCTCTTTCAGAGCGCCCGGCGCGCTGACCTTCAGGACGACTGCCAGCTGCACCAGGTCGGCCACCTGGCAGCCGAACGCGATCGGCTGCTCTGTTGCTGTGTCCACCAGGTCGCTCACCCGCAGTCCCTCCCCCGGCGGGACTTCCAGCACCAGCCGGCGGTACCGCGCCCGGCCGTCGGCAGCGCCGCCCGCAGCCATGCCACGGCCGAACGAAAACCATTCGGGTGGAACCGGCCGACCGTCCGGCCGGTGCAGCCGACTGTGCTCGACGCCAACGATGAACATCCCGACCGGGTCGTCAATCCCGATGAGTCGGCCTTCGAACGCTAGACGACCGAGCCGCTCGACGAGGACCGGGTCGCTGCCGCGCCCATCCTGCGCCGCACCGGAAAGCAGCGGAATCGTCTGCCAGGCGGGTGCGCAGCCGGCAGGCTCTCCGGTCACGAACGAGAACGCTGCGGCCGACAGCAACGTCACAAGTGCCTGGAGCGTGTTCGACGGGTGCACCATGCAGCACAGCGAGCGATCGCCCGAGTTGTAGGGCCCTGGCTCGTCGAGCATCGCCGCCGCGAACGCGGCTTCTCGGTCCTCCGGCGACACACCCGCGGCGAACGGGTCCGTCGACCCGAACAGCGCCGCCGCCGGCAAGCTCGGCTCGCCAGCAAACGTGGCCGCCACCCGCAGCGCCTCCGCAGGCGCATGCGCGGCGAGCACCCGCCAGAAGTCGGCCAGCTCCGTGGTGAACTCCACGCGCCGTACGCCCCCGTCCGGGTCCCGTACGACCCGCCACTCCACGTACTCCTCCTGAAGCCGCTGGCGCCCCTCGCAGCCCGACATTCCTTGCCAGTCGAGCAGCGCCAGCCCGTCCTTCCGCGGCAGACACGATGCGACGCGCAGCGGCAGCCCCGTCCAGTCGACCATCGTGGTCTCGCCGAGTCGCACGTCCGGCGGGTGCACCATCCACGGCGACCTCGGCTCGCGTGCCGCGGCCTGCGCGACGCAGGCGTCCACCCGGCGGGCCCACGCCCGGCGGCCCTCCTCACCCAAACCGGCGACAGACTCGTCGGCAGGCGGTGCGGGATCTCGGTCGTTGCGCGCGTCGCTCTGCAAGACACCACTTTCCGATGATCACCTGCGTCGTTGGGCTAGTCCGGCACCCGCGCCTTCGACGTCGGCCTCCCGTTCGTCGCGCCGTCGGTCGCCGCCGAGGGACGCCAACCAGAGGACCGCACATTCGGCCCCCGACACGCCTGTCCTCACGGCTTCCCGCGGGGTGAGATCAGAGCCCCTACTGATAAGTCCTGCCACGATCGTTGGCAACCGGGGCCTGACCCTGCGATGACGCAGAAGTCAGGTCTCGTTGGTCTTGACCTCGAACGGGCACCGACAAGAACGTACTGAAGCCTCCTCAACATCGCTAGGACGTGGAGAGAGCGTGTGTTGGTGCGAGTCTGGTGCGCGGCGCCCACCGCACCCCGGCTGACCTGCGGTCTTGTACGTGCGACTCGTTCTCGATCCCGAAGATGCGACGCTCCACAGGCGACAGCCTGGCACCTGGACGACGACGCTGGGGAACCGGCGCGCCCAGGGCAGGCACCGGATCAGCGGTCGCGCTCCCGGGGTGCTCGGAAACCAGAGGCCGAGCTGCTCGGTACGACGCTGGGCACATGAGCAGGGCGAGCACTGTGGGCGGGTCGACCCCCGGCACCGGTTTCGCGTTGCGCCAAGTGATCTTGGCACCCGCTCTCGCCGCTCTTTGCGGGCCGCTCACCGGACGACGGCAGCTGCCCTTGCACCTGGACGCCTCGGCCCGGGCGGTCTTCGACATCTCAGTAGCTGCCGATCGCGAAAGGCCTACTAGGTCGTGCTGTTGGAGGCTGGCAGGGTGTCCGACCTCGAGCAGTGGCTGGACGGCGATGAGCTGCTTCGGCTGTGGCCCGCTCTGTAGCTGCCACGAGTGCTGCGTGTCGCTTGGCAGGACCGGCATCCGGTACTGGTACATGTCGGTGCTGGACCGCACGTTCCGCAGGCGTCGTCGTGCCGGTCGAGCCGTTTCAGGCGACCGTTGCGCAGCTGGCGCTCGACGCTGCTGCCGCTGAAGAGTCGCCCTCGCCGGTCGCCATGCGGTCGGTGCCCCGGGTCGCTGAGCCGGCGGACCGAGGACGTCGACCTGTTCAAAGCCGCGTGCCGAGGGTCGACGTCGTCTGCCTCCGACAGGGCCACGGGCGTCGATGGGCTACAGGTCCATCACGAGGCGCAGCCCCGCGTCCAGGTCGGTCATGAGGTAGCCCGGCACCTCCCCCGCGGGTTCTTGGCCTTCCAACGTGCCGCGGTCGAGGGTCACGATCTGGGTGACGTTGACCGCCGAGTCCTGTGCGAGGCCGGTCGCGGTGGCTGGCAGGAAGACGTTGCCGGGGTGCGCGGCCACGCCCGTGTTGGACGTGAGGGTCGCGGCAAGCACCGTGCGCAACCTGCTGCGGTTGAACGCATCCGCTGACACCACGACGACAGGCCGCCGCTTGGCCGGTGTGCTGCCGGTGCTCTCGCCGAGGTCGACCCAGAAGATCCGACCCCGCTGGATCACCACTCCTCGTCGGCGGCAAGAAGTGCCCGACGGCTCGCGTGCACGACCGCCGTCTCGGTCTCCTCGTCCGCGGCGACCTCCAGTGCGGCGTCGATGCGCGCGGTCAGGGAGGCCGCATCGAGCTCGGTCAGGTAGTGCGCAGCAGCACGCGAGAAGAACTCCGACCTGCTCATCCCCAGTTCTCGCGCACGACGACTAGCCGCCTCGAACGTCGGATCCGGGACGGAGATGGCGGCCTTCATGTACGCGAGTATGACCCGGTCATACCTCCGCGTCAACGACGTATGCGGGCGTCCAGGCGCGGTTGCGACTGAACGAGCCGGCGTAAATCGTCGACGACCTGTCAATCCGCGCAGCGAGCCGAACGTCGTCAGTGGCCGCTCGCGGCGGAGGCCTTTCCCCTGCGGCACCCTGGCGGGTGCATTCACCTCGGCAGGCAGGAAGGCAGCCGTCGTTCATCCAGGTGAGGTGCAGGCGTGCCTGTTCGGTCTACGGAACCTGACCGCAGCGAAGGCTGCGTCTGTGTCGCCGTCTGAGGAACCTGCGACGCGGACTTGCCCCCACGTAGCCCGGGGGGCGGACGACGCGAAGTGCGGGCGACGCCTTGCAACGCCCGCGGGTTGTCGTAGCCACCTGCGATGCTCCGAGCATGACGACGCATGTCCGTTCCGTCGCCGCGCGGGAGCCATCAAGCAGGGCGCTAGGCCGGCTCAACAAGTGTCTCGCCACCGCACCTGGCGACCTGATAAGCGCGGATCCAGTACGTCGATCGCACGCAGCGATGGCATTACGGCATGCGCTGGCGGGCATCATGTCCGCGGAGGAACTGCTCGCCCGGTATTTTGCAGCGCTGCCCGCTTGGCATCCCTACCTAACTGATTCCACTTTCGACGCGGGCTGGGATCGCGTGCGACATGCATTTGCTGCCCGACTGGCCGACCTCTACCCCAACCGGGATGGTGCCGCCCTTCGCGGCGCGGTGACCACGGCGTCCAGCACCATCCAAGCTCTGCGTAATGCCGATTCTGAAGCCGGCAAGGGGCGTGTGCTGCGTGACCACGTGAAGGTCACCGAAGCGCTGCTGGCCGGCACTCTCTTCGACGCCGTGATCCATGTGCCGCTTCGAATTGCAAACAAGCTTGCAGCGGACCCCACAGAAGTCGAGTTGCTCGACCACATGCTGCTCATCGCGACGGTTCTGCAGCTATCAAAGAATGCCGATTGGACCGAGTCCGCGATGTATCTCGCACTGATCGACAGCCGGGGGGTCGACCCCCAGGGTCACAGCATGACTGCCATCTACGAGCCGGGCAACGAAAGCAGTGCTTACAATGTCGCCTACCGCCACCAGATCACCGCCTTGGCAGAGGCCGCCCGACGAACGCAACTCGAGGAGGCTGCGCTGATTTGGGCCAGCGTCGGCCAGGCCCTGGGCAATGGGCTGCCCCGCCTCGCCCAACTGCGGGGTGGCTTCTCCGTTCTGCTGGTTGAGAAGCACCTGGGTGAGGCTGGCCGTGCAGACGTAGTCCTTCAGAGTGGCCGACGTCGGGTTGAGCACCTCATTCTCGATTGGAAGGTCACTGACTCCTGCGCGCAGACTTGGCGCGAGCCGATGCAGCAGAAAAAGTACCGAGATTGGCTCTCGGTCAACTCGTCAGGTGGTCGGGCCGGTGAAGTGCACTGCAGTCCCACGCGCTGTTACATCTGCACCTGCTCCCCGGAGCCGCGCCCTGAGCCGCGGTGACCGCACCCGCCCCGGTGCAGACACCCGCTGAGCCCGCCACCAGCCGAGGGTGACAAGCGTCCGCGTGTTGCCACTCCATCGACGGTTGGTGACAGCGGTCGCGGAGGCACCGTGTCGGCATGGTGGCTACCGCCTCCTTCGACCTGTTACGTGAGCTCGGGCTCGCGGCAGGTCACCTATCCCGTCACCGCGGCACTTCGCGCTAGTCCAGGAGGTCCGGGCGACCTGCCGTCGGAGGGAGCCGGGTCGGTCGGATGAGAGCAGCGGTTCGTTGATCGGCTGGCTGCAAGAGGATTTGGGCGAGCTGGGGCAGGTCCAGGACCACGACGTTGTCGTCGTAGTGGGTGTGGTCGGGCGCGAGTCCGACGACCAACGTCTGCCGGCCGGTCGGTAGGTCCAGCGTGTCCTGATAGCGGACGTGCAGGTGCCCGTGGACGAGGAGCGCCGGCTCGACCGCGTCGACCGCCTCCCGCACCCGCTGTTGGTGTTGCGTGGCGTGGCGTAGCGCGTCCTCAGGCCAGTTCGTGCTGAGGCCCGGTACACGCGCACCGGCCGGGGCGTCGTGGGTGAGCAGCACGTCCAGCGGCCCGCCGTCGGCCAGCCGCTGCACCTGATGAGGTCGCAGGGCCTCCTGTGGCCACCAGGAGGCGTGTGGCCGCCGTTCCCTTGCGTCGAGGCTGGTGGCGCCGCCAGGTACGGCGAAGACACGCCGTGCCAGGTGAAGCGCAGGGCCCGCGGCAGGTGCCAGACGTGCGGGCGGAGCCTGCCCACCCCGTGCTGATCGCGCGGGCACGCCTCGAGCTTCGGCGTCGTCGTGGTTGCCCTCGAGCATCAGGAAGAGCTGCTTGTTGCGCTGGGCCTCGCGCTCGAGCGCGTCCAGGTAGGCCGACCCATCCGGGCCGGGCCACACCCCGACGTCACCGAGCGCGAGCACCGTTCGCACCCCGCTGCGGCTGAGCGCGGGCAGGACCAGCAGCGCCCACTCCGTCTCGCCGTGCAGGTCGCCGATCAGCCCTAGCCACCGCTGCGGCTCGGGCAGCGGCACCGGTTGGCTGAAGGGCGCGAGCAGCCGGTCGGTCTCGGTCATCTGGCGTCGCCCCGCACGAACGGCTCGGAGAGCAGGGCGTCCAGGTCAGGGCTGCACGGCAGTACGAGGGTGTTGGCGTTGCCAAGACCCTCGTGTGCAAGACCCTCGACCCGGCAGCGCTGCCGGTAGGGGGTGTCGTCGCTGACCAGCGTGTAGCGACGGTGCAGATGGCCGTGCAGGTGCAGCCGGGGACGCAGGGCGGTGACGATCCGGTCGAGCCGCTGCTGGTGCGCCTGTGAGCGGTGGAAGTCATCCTCGGCCCAGAACCCGGGGGCGTGCTGCCACCAGCCGCCCGGTGTCAGGCCGAGCGCCTGCTCAACCCAGGCCGGTCGGTCGTGGGTGAGCAGGACATCGGTCCCGCCGTGCCTGGCGAGGACGTCGGTGATGATCTTGTCCGCCTCGCTGTCGCTGATCTCTTCCTCGAACCAGACGTTGGTACCGAACGTTCGCATGGCGGCGTCGACGGAGACGGCCCCGCCGATCGCGGTCCAGCGCACGCCGTGCCAGGTCCAGGTGTGTCCGCGCGGCAGGTGCCACACCCGCGGCCGGACAGGCTGTAGGCCACTCGACTGCTGGACTGGCCACAGCGGCACGTCTGGGTGCCGGTCATGGTTGCCGTGCAGCCAGACGAAGTCGACCTCGTGCCGGGTACACGCGGCCGAGACCAGTTCCATCGCGCCCTGCGCGGTGTCGGGATGGGTCCCGAAGGTGTCGCCCAGCTGGATCAGCAGACTGATGCCCGCGTCCGCGGCGCGCTCGATGAGGGCAACCATGTGGTGCGCGTTGCCGTGGACGTCGCCGACCAGCAGCACCGGGTTGCCGCCCGGCTCCCGCAACGGATCCTGGCCGGCGGTCAGCTCCAGCACCTGCTGCTGCGCTCGCTCGCGCGCCGCCTCGCCCACCCGTGGCGCAGTCAGTTCGCGCCAGGGCGTCATGCGCTCGTCGAAGTCAGGACCGAGCACCTCAGGCCCCTTGCCCGCCGTCGCCGTCGCCGGCGTGGTCGGTGCGGTCGAGGTTGAGCGTGCCGACCTCAGCGGTCGTGGCGAAGCGTTCTTGCTGATGCGTCATGTCGGTCTCCTTGGTAAGTGCGGGAGACCGCGCCCCACCTCAGGGTGGGTGTCGATGCAACGTCGAGATCAGGCCCTACCAGCGCGGTACGGGTCAACCTACGCGGAGCCACCGACAGTTTCGTCCGCAGCCGGGCACGAGCGTCAAGGAGAACGAGGTTCCGGCGATGCCAGGAAGGACCGGGCCGAGGTCGAGCCGCTCTCTCGACAAGACTGACTCCGTCGACCCGGGTCTCGAACTGCTCTTTCCTGCTCAAAGTAGGGCGTCCCAGGACGGCGTTTGCGCGGCTGGCACCAGCCCAGCGAGTGCAACGGCTCCTGCCCGCAGCGGAGGCCGCGCCCCGCGCGGGTGAGAACGTAGCGCTAGGCGACGCAGCGAAGGCCGGCGACGAACTCGGCTGCCTGCTCCGGCATGCGGACCCGGTCCTTGCTGCGTCGGGATTCACCTCGGCTTCACCCTAGACACCACGTGCTGGAACTCTTGCTCGGACAGCAGTCCGTCGATGAGTGCGAGGGTGAGGTCCGCGAGGTTCTACACCGTCATGTGCTCAGCCAGCTCACCCCTATTGGCGTCGTGTGCAATTGTCGCGGTGTACGGCCAGTCCACCAGCTGCTCCAGCATCGTCGCCTGGTCGATCTCGCCCGCAGCCCGCTCGAGCACGACGTCCATCGGTGCCCGCGTGAAGGCGTCCGGGTTGTTGCGGTAGCGCCGAATCATGTTCGAGACGGTCGGCTCGGACAGGCCCAGTTGCGCAGCGATCGCTTGCGGGGGAACGTCGTCCTCTGCCGCGCGGCCGGCCATCACGTGGCCCCGCTTCTTCCCCAGCCGCAGCCGAGCACGCTCTCGCATCAACTCGGTCACTGCAGGCTCAGACAGCGGGTCAGCGGGCGCCATCACGGCCTGCCTGCAGGGTTCGGGCATGCTGCTTGCGGTCGTGGATGCGGAGCAAGATCTGGAGCATGTGGGTGAGCCGGGCCGTCGCGGAGCTGCCGAGGTGGAACACCTGGTCCTGGGGGCTGACGACGTCGACCCAGCCCTCGCGGGACGGGCAGCGGCGATAGCGGAGTGGCCGGACCGGCCACTGCCCCGGCTTTCGTCGGCCGGGCTGAACGGCGGGCCTTTCGGCAGATCCGCGCTGCCGACGCCCAGCCAGATCGGCCTGCCGTGGTGGGATCCCGTCGGCCGCGGTGGTCGCCGGTCATGAGGTGTGGGCCTGCCGTAGGTGCTGTTCAGTTTCCCGCAAAGTCTGTCGGGCGTTCCCGAGGTGGGTGTTGCGGCTGGTGAGCGCTGCTCGGTATGCCTGCGCCAGCTCGTGCAGCACGCTGTGGGGTATGAGGGCTGTCGCGCGTCGGCCGCGTCGTGCCTGCCCCAGGACGAGGACGATGTACGCATGCTGGTCCAAGTGCTGGCTGACGGACGGGTGGTGACCCAGTTCCGCGATCTTGCCGACCATGTGCTCGGCGCCGTTCAGCTTGACGTCTAACGTGTCGCGGGCCCGTGCCGGGGTGAGCCAGTTGAGCTGCTCGTCGGTGAGTCGGGACAGGGCGTCGGTCAGCAGCGGTTCGAGGTCCTGGCGCCCGCCTAGCGTGAGCAGGGCGGCGGCCGAGGCATGGTCCAGTGCTGGCGTCAGCCGCCGTAGGCGCCGCACGAGGCGATCCAGAACAAGCTGTTCCATCCGGGCCTCCCCGACGACGTCCTCCGCCGCCTTCAGGTCACGGAGCAGCTCAGAAATTGTCGGACGCAGCGCCGGTACGAGGGCCGCCGCCCGACGGGCGGCCGCACGCAGGCGCAGCGTCTCGCCCGCGACGATCGAGCAGGGGTCGGACCGGGCGAGCAGCCCCGCCAGGATCAGCCGCAGCCCGCCAGTCCGCCGCATGTAGCGGGCGCACGCCCGTACGAGCATCGCCCCGCCGGCGCCCAGCAGCAGCGCTGCCGCGCGCGGGTGCTCGGTCGCGAGCAGTGCGAGGAGCAGCGGGACGAGGGGCGCAAAGCTCACCAGCAACACCCGCTCGGCCGGCGCGTCAACCAAGGCTTGAAAGCAGCGGTGAGTAAGCGAAGGGTGTGCAGCCTGCGCCGCCAGCTCCTGGCCGCTGTCCTGGAGCAGCTCCGTGAGCGCCTCGTCGAGCACGCATTTCTGCGCGGCGCTGCTGCCGTGCGGCGAGCACGGCTCGGCGGGTTCGGACTCAGCTGCAGCGGCGTGCTGCGGTGGCTGGTCGCCGAGCGTGACGGCTTGCAGGCGACGCGACCGGCGTCTCCTGCCCGGCTCATCGAGGCCGTTCACTGCGCACCCGCCACAACCAGGGTGGGGCAGCGCTGGCCGCGGATGAGGAGTTCGCAGTTTCTCGCCAGGGAGCCTGCGGCAACACCGCTATGCAGCAGTTCCCTTCTCATCGGCCGCTCCAGCCCTGGGACTGCGCGTAGCTGCTCACCCATTCAGAGGGTGCCGTCTCCTGCAGCGCGGAGACGGCAGCGACGGGATCGAGCGTGCCGCTGAGCAGCTCGTGGCAGACCAGCCACACCGCGGCGGCGTGCTGCTGATCGTGCAGGTGACCCGCTCCCTCCACCGTGAAGGGCTTCGTCAGGGGCTTGAGCCGGAACAGGCAGACCTGGCCGCAGGCACAGCTCATGCGGCCGACGAGCCCATCGCCGTTCTGTACGCCGGGCCAGTCCAGAGTCAGCGCCCGGCAACCAGCGGCGGTCACGGCTGCACCTGCTTCGCGCCCTGGACAACGGCCTGCCAGAGCCGGTCGCTCGGCTCCCACGACGGCTCCACGACAACGAGCGCGTGCGCGCGACCCAGCGCGTAGGCCAGCGGCGGGAAGGCCTCGCGGTGCGCCTGCTGGAACCCTTGCGCGAAGTCCGGCCGGACGTCGGACGGCTCCACCGGGAGCATGGACCAGGTGGACGGCTGACCGTCGGTCAGCGTGACCGGCACCGGCCCGCGGCCGGCCGGCACCTGGCTTAGCGGCCAGTGATCGACGAGCAGCCGCTGCGCGGACAGGACGGCCGTCAGTCGCGCGGCCCGCGATGCCGACGTGATCATGTCGAGGTAAGCGCGCTGCCGTAGACGCCCGCTGCTGACGCTCGGCTGGCTGCAGACGGTGAGGATCGACGCGTCGTTCAACTCGACGAGCGCCTGCAGGAGCGGCAGCGTCTCCGGGCACGGCGGGCCGAAGTGGTGCGGCGTGCTGTCCACCCTGCCCTCGAGCCAGTCGCGGGTCTGCGCCAGCGCCGGCGAGAGGGCGGTCTCCGGTCCGCCCGCAACGGACAGCGCGAGGTCAGCCGGGACCGGCGCCGACGGCGGCACGGCCCAGCGGACGTCGACCACGCGGGTTGTCTGTCGGACGGTCAGACGTCCGGGAACCACCTGCAGCATGAGTACGGCCGGCTCGCCGTGCCGCAGCGGTCCGAGACCCAGCAGCGTCAGCGGCACATGATCACGCCGCAACGCGGAGACCCGCACGTGGGCGCCGCCGCCTCCGGTGTCCGGCGCACGCACGAGGGTGCGGGCGGAGAAGTCGATGACGTGGGTCGAACTCTCGGTGGTGATGACTAGAACGCCGTCGGCGGGCAAGGACTGGATGTTCTTGGTGTTGATGGCGGTCGTGGCTGCCCCTTCTCCCCGGCCCCGTTGGCCGGCCACGGACGCTAGGGCCGACCTCCGACAGTTCGGGCCGGCCAGCCGCCGTGCGTCGGCAGCGTGCCTGCGGTGCATGGCCGACACTTCTGACGGAGGCGTTTGTTCCGAAGGATCCCGCAGTCCCCAACGTCGTCGGTGGCCAGAGGCGCGTCAGGGCGCGGTTGCACTGACGCGGCGCAAGGCGCTTGCTCTCGGTTTCGCACGGTGCGAGGTGTGCTCCCCCTCGCCTGAGAGTTGATTTCGGCCTGGTTTGGGAGCAGACGGCCCAGAAAGGCTTCTGGGGAGGGCCTGAGCCCTGGGCCGGCTCAAGGGTGCCTCTTGTCATTCGACGTCCAGTCCATGGACGTGGCGGACGATGACGACACTCAGCGAACGTCACTGCCGTGGCAGCGACAGCCTCGCACCTGGACGACGACGCTGGGGAACCGGCGCGCCCAGGGCAGGCACCGGGTCAGCGGTCGCGCTCCCGGGGTGCTCGGAAACCAGAGGCCGAGCTGCTCGGTACGACGCTGGGCACATGAGCAGGGCGAGCACTGTGGGCGGGTCGACCCCCGGCACCGGTTTCGCGTTGCGCCAAGTGATCTTGGCACCCGCTCTCGCCGCTCTTTGCGGGCCGCTCACCGGACGACGGCAGCTGCCCTTGCACCTGGACGCCTCGGCCCGGGCGGTCTTCGACGAACGCATGAAGCCGTGGCGCGAACTGACCGCGCCACGGGTGGGCAAGGCCGCCCGGAGCGAGCGCAGCAGCAGGTGCCCAACGACGACTGCACGGATGCCAGCAAGTACTCGCCTGAGCCGGGCCCCTGACCAGCGGAAAGCCGCCCGACCTTCCTCCCGTTGTCTCGGCGGGTGACGACGACCCAGCACGGGGCGGCCAGTCCGCCCTCGCTCAGGCCAAGCGAGATTGGTAGGAAGCCAGTCGTGCCTTGGTCATCGGACCCATCGCAGCCACGCCAGGGCCACGGCGAGACCGGGCGGGAGCAGGAGGGCGATCGAGGCCCACGCGCGGCGACGCTGCTGTCGACAGCCAGCCTTCGAGCCGCTCGGGCACAGCGGCCGCCTGATGCGGCGTGTGCGGAGGTGCGTGCGACCAGCAACCATGGGAGGCACGGGTCCACCGGACGCACCGCCGGCCAGGAGACGGGTCCGTCGGCGCGCCGGGCGGGCGGCTCCGGCCGGCTCAGCGGGTGAGGACCCAGCGGTTCTTCCGGTACCAGTCGATGGTCCGACCGATGGCCGGCTCAAGGTCGCCGTGCTGGAACCGGAAGCCGGTCCCGAGCACGGCGTCGATGCTCAGCCGGTTGTTGCGGTTGGACTTGCGCATGAACCGGAAGCGCTGCTCGGTGAGCAGGATGTCCGGCCGCATCCCCTGCTCGAGCATCTCGCGGTGCAGGGCCGCCCGCTCGTCGTACGCCGGCCCGCCGTCGGGGTCCTTATGGAGCTCGACGGTCATCCCGAAGGTCCCGGCGAGAACCCGCGCCACCTCGTGACTGGATGGGTACTCGTCGGCGACGACGTTGTAGGCGTGACCTACCGCAGCGTCGTGCCCGGCCAGGTGCAGGGTGGCGCGCACCAGGTCCTCGACGTGCACCAGCCGCTGCTCGACCGGTCGGTCGTGGACGGCCAGGGTGTCCAGCCCCGCCCACGCCTCGACAGCGGTGTCCAGCACCGCGCTGCCCAGCAGCTTGACGTTGCCGGGGCCGAAGACCGATACCGGGCGCAGCACGACCACGGGCAGGCCTGCCTCGGCCGCGGCCCATACCTCCTGCTCGCTCTCCCACTTCGCCTTGCCGTAGCCGCGACTGGGGCTCGGCTGCGCGTCCTCCCTGACCGGTACCGGCAGCTGGACCTCCTCGCCGTAGACGGAGGTGGAGCTCATGTAGAGGGCGCGTTCCAGCCCGGGTGGCGCTGCGGCCAGCAGGTTCCTGGTGGTCACCACGTTGAAGCGGTGCATCTCCTCGTCGGTGGAGGTGGAGCTGGACGCCCCGGCCAGGTGGAACAGGTGGGTCACCCCGTCGTACAAGCCGCCCAGTTGGTCGGGCTCCGCCAGGTCGACCGAGCGGTAGTCCACCTCGTCGGGGAACCGGTCCGGGCGGGTACGTCGTCCGCAGGCCCGGACCTTCCAGCCGTCGGCCAGCAGGGCGGGCAGGAGGTGGGAGGCGAGGAATCCGGTCGATCCGGTGAGCAGTGCATGTCTGTCGGGCATCCGCCCAAGTTTGCACAGCGGCGCGCCGCGCACCAGCAGCCGGGCGGCTGCTTGCCAGCTGCACAATCGGCCCGGCTCGGCAGCGCTGTTCACCGGGCCGACCTGGTCGCTGACCACACCCACGGCGTGCCGCGGCAGGCGTAGCGGCACAGAGCCTCGCACCCGAAAGACCGCAGATGGGTTCTTTCGACGCGCAGCAGTTACGCGGGAGACGTCTGGAGCGGCCACACCCCCACGACCCCGTGCGCAACGGCGCAAGGCGTGCCCGACACTAGGTCGACGGCATCGGCCAACGTCGCTGGCTCGATGATCGCGAAGCCGGCCACGGGGAGCTGCGAGGACATGAACGGGCCCTCTTCGCTGCTGACTCCGGCCGCGTCGTGGTTGCGTACCTGAACCGGCCGGCCCGCTATGCCCACTCGACACCCGCCCCGCGGAGCCGGTCGTCGTGCGCGTGAGCCGCGTCGCGAACTCGGGCATCGGTGCGGTCGTAGCCAGCGGCATCGCCGTACCCGATGGTGATGAACTTCGGAATCGCACAGCTCCTTGTCTGGGAGGACCACTCAGCCCGTCTCCTGACAGTCGAACTCATCGCCACGCCTCTGCAACGCGCGTTGCCGCGTCGACGAGGTCCTCGGCGCCCACGTTCCGCCACCGTGACCGCGCTGACAGCCACACGGTCGCGCCGGAACCGCGGGCGGCGCGGTAGAGCATCGCCGCAGTGCTCTACGAGCCGGCGAGCCTTGCTGGCAGTGCTCTATCGAAGAACGCACTTCTGCGCTATTTTTTAGCGCATGACCGTGAACCCTTTCCGCTACAGCGCGCCGGTCGGCGGCGACGACCTGGTCGGCCGGGACGTCGAGCTGGAGCAGCTGCAGCGGACGGCGGAGGAGGGCAACAACAGCCGGCTGGTCGCTCCTCGCCGCTTCGGCAAGACGAGCCTGCTGCGACAGCTGGTCACCGAGGCCCGGTCCGACGGCTGGGAGGCCGTGTACGTCGACTTCTTCGGCGTCCTGACGCTCGCTGACGTGGCGGCCCGCATCGAGCGCGCCTACCGACGCGACCTGTCCGGGCCGGCCGGACGCTGGTTCGACGGCGTCCGCCGCACGCTGCAGTCGGTGGAGGTGGGTGCCGGTCCGATCACCGCGGGGGTGTCGCTGCGCCCTGGCGTCGCCGCGCTGCAGGACCGCCTGGACCTGCCGCGCCGGCTGCACGAGCGGCACGGTCGGCGCACGCTGGTCGTCTTCGACGAGTTCCAGAGCGTGCTCGCCACCCAGGACGAGGTCGATGCACTCATCCGCGCCGAGATCCAGCACCACGGCGACGCCGCCAGCTACGTTTTCGCAGGCTCGCACGTCGGCATGATGCGTGAGCTGTTCGGCGACCGCCGCCGCGCCTTCTACGCCCAGGCCCGCGAGGTGGAGCTGCCCCGTCTCGACCCGGAGGCCGCAGCGGACTTCATCGTTCGACGCTTCGCCGACACCTCGCGCGATCCTGGAACGGCACTGACACCGCTGCTCGACCTCGCCGACGGGCATCCGCAGCGGACCGTGCTGCTCGCGCACGGAATGTGGGAGCTCACCCCTCCCGGGCAGATCGCCGACGAGGCAACGTTCGCCGAGGCGCTGACGCAGGTCATGACCGAGCAACTGCGCGAGTTCGAGGGCACCTGGACCACCCTGCCGGTCGGTCAGCGTCGGGTGCTGACCCGCGTCGCCGAGGGCGTGGTCGGCCTGTACGCCGGCGACGCACCGGGTGGCCGCAGCGGCTCGAACCGCACCGCCGTCCGGGCGCTGGCCGACCGCGGCGAAGTCGTCCCGGAACGCGCGGCCCGCAGCGGCTACCGCGTGGTCGACCCGCTGCTCGCGCTCTGGCTGCGCTCGGGTCGACCGCAGACCTGGCCGGCCGAGTAGACGGGATTCGACGTCATCGTCACCCTTCTGCGCCGAACGGAACGAGAACAGCGCCTTGCGCGCCGCCTTGCTCAGCATCGGCGGAGCGGAGGTGGCCAGCGTCTGCAGCACCCGGCGTCGGCGGCGTACCGGTAGACCTCCGCCACCTCATGCCCGGTCGACTCGAGCCACATCCCGGCGTACGGCCGGGCGACCGGGTCATCGAGCAGTGACCGCACGGCGCCCTCGGCAGCCGGCAGGTCCTCGAGCACGGCCAGCGCGAACTGCCGCCGGCCGACATCGGGATCCCCTGACAGCGCGGCGAACCTTCGGGTGCTGAAGGTCGACCGGACGGCAACCCAGGTGGCTGTGCACTCCCCGGGAGAGGGTGCGGTGGGTAGGCATGGGCCACGATGCCGACCGCAGCAGAAGAGGAGCGCCGATGAGATTTGCCATCGCGGGACTGGGCCGGATGGGTCTGAGCCTGGGCCAGCTGGCCGTGGAGCAGGGCCACGATGTGGTCGGCTGGGACCCGGACGAGGAGGCCCGGCAGGCGGCCGGGAAGGCCGGCATCTCCACTGTGGACAACCTCGCGGACGTGCCTGCTCGGCTGGAGGCGCCTCGGGTCGTGCTGATGTGGGCACCGCACGGCCAGGTGGTCGACGACAACCTCGCGCAGCTGGCGCCCGGGCTGGAGCGCGGTGACGTCGTCGCCGACTGCGGCAACTCCTTCTGGGAGGACTCCCGCCGGCGGCACGACGAGCTGGCCGAGCAGGGCCTGCACTTCCTGGACATCGGAACCAGCGGCGGCATCTCCGAGGCCCCGGGCTGGACCGGAGCCGCCTTCATGGCCGGCGGCCCGCGGGCCGGCTTCGACGTCGTCGCCCCGCTGCTGAGGGACCTGGCCGTCGACGAGCAGGGCGTGTTCTACGCCGGCCCCTCCCCCTCCGGACACTTCGTCAAGCTGGTGCACAACGCGATCGAGTTCGGCATGGTGCAGGCGATCGCCGAGGGCGTCGAGATGTTGAAGGGATTCGACCACGAGCTGGACCTGCCGAGCCTGTTCGAGCACTGGAACCACGGCAGTGTGATCCGCAGCTGGCTGGTCGAGCTGATGGGCAACGCTCTGGCGCATGGTGGAATCGGGCCGGAGAGCGACGTCGGACCCCGGGCCGCGGGCATCTCCACCTACGTGGAGGACACCGACGAGGTGAAGTGGGTCGTCCACTGGGCGATGGAGCACGACATCCCGACGCCGGTCACCGGGATGTCCCAGCAGATGCTGATGGCCTACCGCGACCTCGACTGGCCGACCGCGAAGTCGGTCGCGCTGCTGCGCAACCAGTACGGCGGGCACGCCATCCACCGGGCCGACGAGAAGGAGCGACGACGATGACGAGCAGCTACGACCTGGTGGTGATCGGCGCGGGAGCGACCGGCCTCGCCGCGGCGCGCGCCGCCCGCAACGCCGGCAGGAGCGTCGCGCTGGTCGAGAAGGCGCGGCCCGGGGGCGACTGCACCCACTACGGCTGTGTGCCGAGCAAGACCCTGCTCGATCTGGCCCACCGGGTGTCCGGCGCCCGGGAGGCTCAGCAGTGGGGTCTCGGATCCGTCGGAGACCTCGACTTCGCCAAGGTGATGCGGCACGTCCACGACGTCATCGAGCAGATCGAGCAGGACGAGTCCCCCGCCCGGCTGGCGTCCGAGGGCATCGACCTGCTGGACGGCTGGGCCCGCTTCACCTCCCCGCACACCGTCGACGTGGACGGCCGCGCGGTCACCGGCTCCCGCTTCGTGCTCGCGACGGGGGCGCACGCGGCCATCCCGCCGATCCCGGGCCTGGACACGGTCCCCCACCTCGACAACAAGACCTTGTTCGACCTCACCGAGCGCCCGGAGCACCTGCTCGTCATGGGTGGCGGCGCGATCGGCGTCGAGCTCTCGCAGGCCTTCTCGCAGCTGGGCTCGCGGGTGACGCTGATCGAGGCACTGCCGCGCATCCTCACCAAGGAGGAGCCGGAGGTCGCCGAGGTGATGACGACGGTGCTGGAGCGCAGCGGCGTCGACGTCCGCATCGGCAACGCCGTCGAGCGGGTCACCGCCGGACCCACCCTGCACCTCGCCGGCGGGCAGACCGTGAGCGGCTCCCACCTGCTGGTTGCCGTGGGGCGCAGGCCGGCGACGGGCGGCATGGAGCTGGAGGAGGTCGGCGTCACCCTCGGCAAGCAGAAGCAGGTCGTGACCGACGCCCACCTGCGCACCTCGGCCGAGCACATCTTCGCTGCGGGCGACTGCACCACCCCCCTGCAGTTCACGCACGTGGGGGACGAGCAGGGTCGCCTCGCCGCCGGCAACGCCTTCGCCTCCGGCCGGCTCCGCCCGGGCTTCGCGGGCGGGTTGAGGGAGTTCGACGACCGGGTCGTCCCGTGGGTCACCTTCACCGACCCGGAGATCGGCCGTGTCGGCCTGACCGAGCAGGAGGCGTACGAGCAGTACGGCGAGCGGGCCCGGGTCGCCGTCGTACGGCTGGACGAGATGGACCGGCCGCGGACCTCCGGGCACACCGACGGCTACCTCAAGCTCATCGCCGGCCCCCGCAAGCTGGCGCGGGCGCACGTCCTGGACCGCGTCGTCGGCTTCACCGCCGTGAGCCCGGCCGGCGGGGAGCTCGCCGCACAGGTGGCGCTCGCCATGCGCACCGACATGCTGGCGGCCCGGCTGGCACAGACGATCGCGCCGTACCCGACCTACGCGCTGGGGCTGCGGATGGCGGCCGCCCGGCTTTTCGGCGACTTCGCCGGCTCGAGGTGGCGCCCGGCCAGGCCTGGCAGCTGACCCGTCCGGTCACCGCCGCGCCGTGCACCCGGCGTCGGAGCGCGCTGCTCGCTGCCGCACGGCCAGCAGCGCGCCGAGACTCGACGTCAGGAAGGGGATCAGCAGGTTCGCTGCGATCTTCCACGCCACGCGCTCGTCAGCCATCCCCGCGGCGACCAGGTCGCCCTGGTTGACCAGGCTGAGCACGGTGCCGACCACGAGCGCGATCGGCGCGCACGTCCGGAACGTGGCGCCGCACAGCAGCAGCCACGCCGCCTCGCGCGGGCGCGTCCAGGGCCGGAGCCGGGCCACAGCCATGCAAGGGCAGCTAGACGCTGGCCGGGGGGCTGCCCTGGCCGCCCTTGACCTGGGGGCGGTCCGGTGGTTCGGCCGGGACGGCGGTGTCGAAGCCGACGGCGGGCGCGGGTGGGGTGTCTTCCTGGGCGGCCAGGTAGCGCTCGGCGTCCAGCGCGGCGGCGCAGCCGGTGCCGGCGGCGGTGACGGCCTGCCGGTAGGTGGAGTCGACCAGGTCGCCGGCGGCGAACACGCCGGGCAGGTTGGTGGCGGTGGAGTGCAGGGCGTGCAGCACGACGTAGCCCTCGTCGTCCAGGTCGACCTGGCCCTTGACCAGCTCCGAGCGCGGGTCGTGGCCGATCGCGACGAACAGCCCGGTCGCGGCCAGGGTCTTGTCCTGGCCGGTGCGGCGGTTGCGCAGCCGGACCGCCTCGAGCTTGGCGGTGCCGACCGCCTCGAGCACCTCGCTGTCCCACTCGAAGCGGATCTTGTCGTTGCTGAACGCCCGCTCCTGCATGATCTTGCTGGCGCGCAGGCTGTCCCGGCGGTGCACCATCGTCACGCTGCGCGCGAAGCGGGTCAGGAAGGTGGCTTCCTCCACCGCGGAGTCACCACCGCCGACGACCACGATGTCCTGGTCGCGGAAGAAGAACCCGTCGCAGGTCGCGCACCACGACACCCCCCGGCCGGACAGCTCGGACTCCCCGGGCACGTCCAGGTTGCGGTAGGCCGAGCCCATCGCCAGCACCACCGTCCTGGCCAGGTAGGTGGTGTTCCCGACCTTGACCACCTTCGGGTCGGCGGTCAGGTCCAGCTCGGTGACGTCGTCGGTGACCAGCTCGGCCCCGAACCGCTCGGCCTGCTTGCGCAGGTCGTCCATCAGCTCCGGACCCAGCACACCGTCGGGGAAGCCGGGGTAGTTCTCCACGTCGGTGGTGTTCATCAGCGCACCACCGGCGGCGACCGACCCCTCGAAGACCAGCGGCTCCAACGCCGCCCGCGCCAGGTAGATCGCCGCCGTGTACCCCGCCGGACCAGAACCCACCACGATCGCGTTGCGCACCTGCGAGTCGCTCATGCTGCGACCAGCTTGGCGGTGACCTGCGCGAGGCTGGGGTTGGTGAGCGCCGTGCCGTCCGCGAAGACGACCGTCGGCACCGTCTGGTTGCCGCCGTTGACGGTCATCACGTAGTCAGCCGCCGCGGCGTCGCGCTCGATGTCCACCGAGGCGTACTCGATGCCCTGGCGGTCCAGCTGCTTCATGAGCCGGTGGCAGTAGCCGCACCACGGGGTGCTGTAGACGGTGAGGGTCGAGGTCATGCGGGCTCCTTCAGCGGGCGGTCAGCGGTTGTCAGACGGTGACAACGCTGCGGCAGCGGGTCTGTGCCTGCTCCGCAACATGCGTGACCTTTCTGGCTGTCCGGGTGCCGGTGCGCAGGTCACCGCGTGCTCAGCTGGGTGACGGTCGCCTCCAGGTCGCCACGCGAGACGGCGCCGGCCGAGCGACCGACCTCGCTGCCGTCGGGGCCGAACACCACGAGGGTCGGGATGCTCCGGATCTGCAGCAGCTCCGCGGTCCGCGGGCTGGCGTCGACGTCACAGCTGCCGAACCGCACCGGCCCCCGGTGGGCGGCAGCGACGGAGGCGAACACCGGCGCGAAGCCACGGCAGGGGGCGCACCAGCCCGCCCAGAAGTCGACGACGGTGTAGCCGCCTTCGGTGCGCTCGAAGAAGGAGGCGTCGTCGATCACGAGGACATGGCGGCTCGGCTCCGGCGTTCTCGCCGATGCCGGCTCGGGCTCCTGCTCGCGTGTACGGGAGCGGTGTGTGCCCCACATGGTTCTCCTCCAGGTCGGTGTCGCCCAGTCTTGCCCGCGACCTGTGCAGGCCGGTGCCGGAGCGTCACAGAGGTTGCCGACCGCGCTCTGCTCAGGGCAGCGGATCGCGCCCCATCACGTCGTGCAGGCCGTTGGCGTCGAGGATGAGGGTGGAGCCGTAGCTCGTCTCGACCAGGCCCCGCTCGCGGAGCTCGCCGACGACCCTGGTCACCGACTGGCGGCGCGCCCCCAGCAGGTGCGCCATCGTGGTGTGGCTGAGCCGGGCGACCGGCCGGCCGTCCAGGTCCGTCTCCGCCAGGTCGAGCAGCAGGTAGGCGACCTGCGCGATCAGCGGCTTGCTCGTGACGACCACCAGCCGCCGGCGGTCGTCATCGAGGCGCCGCGCGATCGAGGTCATCCACCGCAGCGACAGCGACGCCGAGCTGCTCAGCAGCTGCGTCCAGCGCTGCCGGGACAGCGCCACCATCTCGGTGTCCCGACTGGCGACGGCGTCGAACGGCATCGGGTTGCCGAGGAGCATCGGGATGTCCATGATCACGCCGCCGGTGCGGACGACGGCCATGGTCGCCCGTCCGCCGATCAACCGGGCCATCAGCTCCAGCTCGCCGTCAGCCACGACCTGCACGTGCGTGGCCGGTGAGCCGGCCGCCGCCACCACGGTGCCCGCGTCCGCGTAGCGCACCGTACCGAACGTCCGGAGCTCCGCCAGCTCTCCGCGCTTCAGCAGACCGAGGTTGGCCTGTGCCGAGGACTGGCTGATCCAACGGCCGGTCGCAGGTGATCGGCCGAGGTCGAGCTTCGTCGCCATGCGGCCCATACTGCCAGCGCACGGGGACGGCGGCGGCACCTCAGCCGGCCGGGTGCACCTCGCGCACCAGTCAGTGACCGCGTCACAGCCACCGAGGTGCGTGAGCAGCTGAGGGAGTGGGACTACGGCGACGACGAAGGGCTGACCACAGTGCAGATCCGCGTGAGCTGCAGGGGCGAGCCGCCGACCGCGGGAACACGCTCGTCTTCGGACACGGTCACCTCCTCCAAGCGCTGTCGCTGCGCTGGGTGGGCGTCGCCGCCGCCGACGGGCCGCTGTTCGAGTTCGGCACCGCGAGCATCAGCCGACTCGGCTGGAAGCGGGAGACACCCGTCATCGCGACCTGGAACGACACCACACACCTGCGTGCCTGACGGGCCGTCGACCCGTGAAGCCGCCTCTGCACACCGCGGACGGAGCGGGCTGCCCCGGCGGGACGTGGCCCGGCAGCAGGCAGCAGGCAGGATCGGCTCGATAGGCGCGCGCCAGCTCTGTCTCCTGGGTTGCCGTCGGGGACGGCGACTCGCTGGAGACGGGTTGCCTCAGTCGTGCCGCAACCACACCTGTCGGCACCAGACCCCAAGGAGAACCATGACCCGCGTCCCCGTCCACACCGTCCCGTCGGCCCCCGAGGCCAGTCGCGACACCCTGAAGGCGCTCGAGGCGCAGATGGGCAAGGTGCTCAACATCCACGGCGCGATGGCGCACTCGCCCGTCGTCCTCGACGTCTACGCCTCGCTGCAGCACAGCATCGGAGAGCTGGGCACCTTCGACGGCAAGACCCGTGAGGCCATCGCGCTGACGGTCGCAGCAGTCGACCAGTGCGCGTACTGCTCGGCCGCTCATACGGCAGGCGGCAAGGCCGCCGGCTGGACCGAGCAGGAGACGCTGGACATCCGCCGCGGCACCAGCAGTGACCCGAAGCTGCAGGCGCTGCTGACGGTGGTCCGGGAGCAGATCAGCAACGTCGGCCAGGTCCAGGACGCCAGCTGGCAGGCCGCACTGGACGCCGGCTGGTCCGACACCGAACTCGCCGAGTCGACGGTGCACGTCGCGCTGAACTACTTCACCAACATCTTCAACCATTCGGTGCAGACCGACCTCGATCTGCCGGCCGCCCCCGCGCTCTAGCCGCGCGTACTCAGCAGGCTCGGGCGGCATCAGCTGCCCGGGCCTGCTGACGCGGCAGAGGGAACGACCGCGACGGACCGTCGCCGCTATACGGAGGACCCGACCGAGGAGTCCCGCGCCGCGTGGGTGCGCCGGGGCGTGGACCTGGTGGCCCAGGTCGCGACCACGAGGCCGAGCACGACGCCGAAGATCAGATGCTCAACCAAGAACGTGCCCCACCCGGCCATCGACGGCATGTCGGCGATCGGCTCCCCGCCGCCGAAGATCTCCGCGACGATCGGCAGGCCGACATACGCGTTGCCAAGCATCACGATCATCCCGTACACGGCACCGGCGAGCACCGTCATCATGCGGTTCGGGGACGCGAGCGAGACAAGGGCCCCGAACAGCGCGCCGACTCCGGCGCCGGTCAGCAGGTGCACGAACAAGCCGAAGGTTGCCGCACCTGCTTCGAGGTAGAAGCCGTCGCCACCCATGGCCGCCTCCATCGACGCCATGATCGCGGCAGGCTCGGCGAAGGCGGATCCGATGTGGTACAGCGGCGTGAAGAAGCCGACGTCCTTGTAGGCGAGGCTGACCACCATCGCGTACAGGATCATCAGGACGCTGCCGAGCAGCCCGCCGATCAACCCGATGAGCGTCCAACGTCCGAGCCGGTCTGTTCTCACAGAACTGCTTGTCATCCTGCGCCTCCTCTGGCACTCCGTCGTGTCCTGGAAGACAAGAGAAGCCCAACGACCACGTCTGCGGATTCGCATGGCCACGCAGGTTGCCGAGCGTGAGATGCCACCTTGCGCAGGCACTCCGAGCCCTTTGCAGCGGGGCAAGGCGGTACGGCAGCCCAGGATGCCGACAGCATCGGCATCTGCTGTGGCTGCCGCATGCTCGATGACGTCCTATCGATGGAGGACGGAATGGCCGTCGGGTCGCCCGCCGAGTGGTTCAGCCAGTCCTCGACGTGCGACAACCACGGTCTGCTGACCCGGCATGAGCTGGCAGTGCTGCGCGAGCTCGGCACCGTGCGTGACGTCGACGCCGGGACGGTCGTGGCGGCGGCCGGATCGCCGGCCACGCACGTCCAGTTCGTGACGGACGGGGAGCTGGAGCTGATGGCCCGCCTGCCCACCGGCCGCACCACCGTTGCGGTGGTGCGCACCGGAGGGGTCATCCTCGACATCCCCCTGCTGCTGCGCAGACGCATGCCCTTCGACGCCGTCGCGAGCCGAGACACGGAGATGGTGGCGCTGTCGCGGCAGCAATGGGTCGAGCTGCTGCAGTCGTCGGCGTCCCTGTCGACGCGCTGGATGAGCTCGATCGCCCGACGTCTGGATCAGGACCGTCCCCGGCTCGTCGTCGTGACGTCCCGGCCGCTGATCGCCCAGGTCGCGTACCTGCTGCTGGATCAGGCGGAGGCCGAGGGTGACCAGCACCGCGTCGTCCACCTGAGCCACCTGACCATGGCGCACCTGCTCGGAGCTCGCCGCCAGTCCGTGACCCGGGTCTTGCCCAGCTGCGCGACCGCGGGCTCGTCTCGACCCGTTACGGCGTGACCCTTCTCGAGGACGAGGCTGCACTCCGACAGGCCATGGGACGCCAGCCACTGCCGTGACCGCCGGTGCCGCGACCTGCCGTCAGGCCGACCTCAGCGCGGGCCGGTGGGGGCTTGACTGCGGTACAGCGCGCTCACGTCAGCAGCAGGAGGACCGAGCTTGGCTCGAGCCTCCTCGGCCGTCGGACGCTCGCTCCACGGCATCTTGCCCACGACCAGCTTGGGGACGTTGACGTAGACCCGATCCTCAGCCCGGTGCGTCACCGCGTCCAACGGGATGTAGGTGTCCTTGTCGAGCAGCCCGCGCGGCACCGAGAAGTACCCGGGTGCCTCACCCTGCGGCAGCACGACCTCGTCGACCGTGCCGATCTTGCCGCGGTCGGAGCCGTGCACCTCGTCACCGATGCGCACCGCTTCCCCGTCCGCCGCCGTGCCGATGGCGGCCAGGAAGTCGTCCACCTCGAGGACGGCGTTGCCGATCAGCGGGTAGTTCAGGTGGATCGCGGCCTCGTACGACGGCAGGCTCTCGGAGCCCACGGCATCGGACAGGAACGTCACGTCATAGCCGAGCTCGCTGGCGTGCCGGCCGGTGGACTCGACGCACAGGTTGGCCGTCATGCCCGCCAGCACCAGGTGGGTCGTCCCGAGCCGGTCGAGGTGCTGCTCGAGGTCGGTCTGCAGGACGTCGGTGCCCTTGTGCGGCTCCAGGACCACGTCACCGGGCTGCGGCTGGATGTCCTCGTGGAAATCGGCGCCGAAGCTCCCGGCCAGGAACATCTTCTTTTCGAACATGATCCGGTTGATTCCCGATCGCCGTTGCAGCTCCTGGTCGGCATAATCCTCCTGGGTGTACGCCATCGGCCCGAACAGCACGGGGACACCAGCGGCGCGCGCGCCGTCGGCCAGGCGCGCGAGCGTGGCCACGACGTCGTTCTTCTTCACCGTCGATTTGGTGAGCTCCCATGCCGCCCCCTCCTCGTGCAGGAAGTCGTTCACCGGATCGATGATGAGCAGCGCGGTGCGCGCCGGGTCGAAGTGGACCTCGTAGGGGGACTGCAGGGTATCGCTCAAGGCTCTGTCCTCTCGACGTGCGCGGCTGTGACACCGGCTGTGACTTGGTTCATGAGCGACCGGTGCCTTCCCGTGCCTTCTCGTCGCGGCACCGAGTGGGCAACCCAGGTGGCCGAGTTGACGGTCACCCAGGGTGCCGACCTGGGGACGCCCGGTCAGGCGCCTGCTGCCAGGGCCACCTGCCGTTCAGCTCCACCTCCAGTGCGAAGGACAGGAAGGTGCGGATGAGCACGATGAGCCCGAGCACCCCGATCGAGCGGAACGTCGGATCCACCGCCACAGTGCGCACGATGTCGCCGGCGACCAGCAGCTCGAGGCCGAGCAGGATTCCACGCCCCAGGCAGCGCCGGGTGTCGCCGTAGGCCCGGTCTCGCGTCTGTGGGCGGACGCTGCGGGTGAGGAAGACAAGGGCCGCAAGCACGACGCTGGCGGCGATGGCTGCCACTCCCAGCATCTCGATGGCCAACCCGAGCTTCTCCGCCACGCCGGCGAAACCGTCGCGATGCACCTCAGTCCTGGTCCAGCCGCTCGAGCACGACGGCCGTCACGGCTCCGTAGCCCAGGTGCGGCACGATGTCGACGATCCAGGATGACGCGGGCCACGTCCGTGGGTCGGTGACGCCGAGCAGGGTCATCGGCCCGCTCGTGCCGACCATCGCCCCCAGGGTGGCCACGGCCGTGCTCACGCGAGCACCCGGTCGCCAGCCGGCGGCACGCAGCACGCCGAGCACCGCGCCGATGCCCACTCCAGCCAGCAGGCCGCTCAGGGGACCGAGGCCTGACACCCGGTTCTCACGGCTGTCCTCGTCCCCCGGAATCGGCACGTGCGCCACTTCGGACAGCTTCTCGACGGTGGTCTCGGGCGTGCTGCTCGCGGGTCGGCCGCGGACAGCCATGTCCACGTAGGTCAGGCCGTTGAGGGCGGTCGTCCCAGCGGCGCCGGCCGCCGCTCCCCACAGCGCCAGTCGCAGCGTGCTGTGCATATCGTTCTCCTTCACTCGTCGGTTCGGGCTGCCCCGTCCAGAGCCCGCTCAGCCGCGGCGGCGGGCAGCGATCGCCGCGATGGCGACGCCCGCGACAGCACCTGCCCCGACGGCGGCCCGCGCGGGCTGGTTGCGCCAGCCCCCTCGGAGGGCATCCAGCTCCGGCTGCGGGGTGAAGACGTTGCCGTCGTCGTGCGGCTGCGGGTCGTTGCCGAGGGCGGCGAGCCGCATGGCCTTCGGCGCCAGCACGCCGTAGGTGCGGGGCAGCAGCGCGTGCCCCCAGGAGGCGACGTGGTGCAGCTGCCCGACGGTGACCTCGCGCCGCGGCCGCCGGGCGCAGTGCACGATGGCGCGGGCGACCCGCTCGGGCGCGGCGACCGGCGGCACCGGGCGGATGCTCCGCCCGGTGTAGTTCGCGGCGTGCCGGAAGATCGGCGTGTCGATGGACCCAGGCAGGATCGTGCAGACGTGCAGGTGCCGGTCGCTCTGGAGCTCTTGGCGCAGCACCTCGGAGAAGCCCAGGACACCGAACTTGCTGGTGGCGTAGGCGCTGACGTACGGAGAGGTCATCTTCGCGTACAGCGAGGCGACATTGATGATCACGCCGCGGCCCTGTGCCTTGAGTAACGGCAGGGCGGCGCGTGCGCCGCACATGGTGCCCAACAGATTGGTCTCGATGATCCGCCGCTGGACCTCGAAAGGGACCTCGCCGATCGAACCGTAGGCCATCACCGCGGCGTCGTTGACCCAGACGTCGACGCGTCCCAGTTCCTGGACCGTCCGGTCGGCGAGCGCTTGGACGGCGTCGCCGTCGGTGACGTCAGTGGGCACGACGAATGCGCGCACCCCCCTGGAACGGCACTCCTGGGCTGCCTGCTCCAGAGAGGCGCCGCCGCGCGCGGCCAGCACGACGTCGGCGCCCTTCTCCGCGAAGCGTCGAGCCGCGGCCCGGCCGATGCCGCTGGAGGCACCGGTGACGACGACGGCGGCTCCGGCCAGCTCGACACCCCGCCTCATGGCTTGAGCACGACCTTGATGCAGCCGTCCTGCTTCTTCTTGAAGATCTCGTAGCCGTGCGGCGCCTGCTCCAGCGGCAGCGGGTGCGTGGTGAGGTCCTCGGTCCCCAGCGGGTCGGTGTCGTCCTGCAGAGCCGGGAGGATCTGGTCGATCCAACGCTTCACGTGCGCCTGGCCCATCCGCATCGTGATGCCCTTGTCGAACAGGTCCATCATCGGCATCGGGTCGGCCTGGCCGCCGTACACGCCGATCAGAGAGACGCTGCCGGCTCGTCGCACGCTCTTGAACGCCGTCCGCATCGCCGCCATCCGGTCGACGCCGAAGGTCTCGGCGGCCTTGCGCGCCACCGGCCCGGGGAGTTTGCCGGCCGCGGTCTGCATCGCCGCCTGGATCGGCGTGCCGTGCGCCTCCATACCGACCGCGTCGACCACCCCATCCGCACCGCGCCCGCCAGTCAGGTCGAAGATCGCACCGGGGATGTCATCGACCGTAGCCTCGTCGAGCACCGTGATGCCGTGCCGGCGGGCCATCTCCAGCCGCTCGGGCACGCGGTCGACGCCGATCACCGTCTCGGCGCCCAGGTAGCGGGCGATCCTTGCGGCGAACTGCCCCACTGGGCCGAGCCCGATGACCGCGCAGGTGCTGCCCTGCTCGATGTCGGCGTACTTCACCGACTGCCAGGCTGTGGGCAGGATGTCGGACAGGAACAGCCAGCGCTCGTCCGGGTGCTCTGCCGGGACCTTGATCGGCCCGAAGTGGGCCTGCGGCACCCGCAGGTACTCCGCCTGCCCCCCCGGCACCGCGCCGTAGAGGCTGGTGTAGCCGAACAGCGCCGCGCCTTTGCCCTGTTCGCGCACCTGGGTCGTCTCGCACTGCGCCATGAAGCCGCGGGTGCACATCCAGCAACGCCCGCAGGAGATGTTGAACGGGATCACCACCCGGTCGCCCGGCTTGACGTGCGTGACGTCGGAGCCGACCTCCTCCACGATGCCCATCGGTTCGTGGCCGATGATGTCGCCCGGCGTCAGGTACATACCGAGCACGTCGTACAGGTGCAGGTCCGACCCGCAGATCGCCGTCGACGTCATGCGTACCACCGCATCTGTCGGCTCCTGGATCTGCGGATCCGGAGCCTGTTCGACCGACACCTTTCCGGTGCCCTGCCAGGTCAGTGCCTTCATCTCGACCTCCACGTCCCATCGGGTGGGCCGCCCGGGCGGACGCTGCTGCGCAGGTCGCACGCCGTCGACCGTCTGCGTCCGGCATTACCCCGTTCCACCTGGTGGCGGACGTACTCGGTCACCTGGATGACCAAACAACGCCGCAGGGCCCCGTCAGTGGCTGGCGCGCAGCATGAACAGCCCGACGGTGAAGGCCAGCCCCCCCGCCCAGAGCTGGACCAGCTGGAGCCGGCGTGCGGGCACGAGCAGCAGAGCGAACACGAACGCGACGACCACGGCCTGCGCCGCGACACCTGCGTCGGTGCTGGGCAGGAGCAGTTCGACGAACCACCCGCCCTCGCCCACCCAGCGCTCCAGGTCCGTGGGCTGGGGCAGCTGCTCGGTGGCGGCCGCAGCAGGGCCCCGGCTCACAGCACACCCAGCGCGCTGGCCGTGCTGCGGACCAGGCGGTCGTCCTGTCCCACCACGAGCAGCGCATGCGGCAGGCGTGCGCACAGCACGATCACATCACCGCGCTGGACGATCCACGGGCCGTCCTCGCCCGCGAGCCGCTGCGCTCCGGGCGCCTCGGGGAACGGCTGGTCGGAGAGGTAGAGCACGACGCGGCGGCCGGCCGGGTCGCGGTAGGCGTAGCCGTCGACGTCCAGCCCGGCGTACCTGCCGCCGCCCGCACCGACCGGCTGGAGGTCGAGCTGCGACAGGTCCGGGGCCGCCTGCTGCGGCAGCTGTACGCCCGGCAGCTGCTTGGCGGAGAAGTCCGCGACGGCCTGCCGGAGGGAGGGTGGCTCGCTCGTCCCGCCGCCGAGGGACAGGATCAGAGCGACTGCGGCCACGGCGGCCACGGGCACGGCGAGGGGCGCCAGCCATCGCCTCTGCGACCAAGGGGACGAGGGCATGTCCGAGGTGTCGAGCGACTCGGACTCGACCAGCCCCCGCACGTGGTCGCGCAGTGAGGCAGGTGCTGCCGTCCTCGTCGACTCGACCAGCGTCCGGCCACGCCGCGCCTCGCGCACCTCGCTCCAGCAGTCGGCGCAGCTGAGCAGATGTGCGGAGAACTCCGCACGCTCCTGCACCGACATCGCGGCGCCGAGGAAGCGGGCAGCGTCGCGCTCCGGGTCGTGTCTCCTCACGTGCCGCCCCCTTCCCTGTCTCCGGTCAGTATTCGGGCCAGCACCTTGCGACCCCGGTGCACACGGGCCAGCACGGTTCCGCGCGGCGCACCCACGATCGTCGCCGTCTGCGCGGCGGTGTACCCCGCGAGGTCCATCATCGTGATTGCTTCGCGCTGCGGTGCCGGCAGCCGGGCCAGCGCCTCACGCACCCGCGTCGCCTCGACCGACGCCAGCGCCGAGCGTGCGGTGTCGGCTCGCTCGTCCGCCTGCGCCAGCAGCCAGTCCTCGGCCGCGATCTCGACCGGCCGCGCTGCGCTGCGGCGGTAGGACGACCGGGCGGCATTCAGGCAGATCGTCGCGAACCATGCAGCGGGATCATCGGGGGCGCGTCGTCGCCACCCGCGCAGCGCCAGCAGGCACGTCTCCGACACCAGATCCTCGGCGTCCTGGCGGCTGCTGGTCAGGCCTCGGGCGAGGTTGTGCAGCCGGTCGAGGTGCTCGGTGAACGCCTCGAGAAATTCGCGGTCGTCCATTGCCCACCTCCCTCGTCTGGGGCTGCCACGCCACATCCGGTGAGGACGCGGGAACGTCCCGGTTGATTGCAGGCGCCGCGTTCGACCACAGTCTCCGCCGTCGCAGGGACTGCCCGCACAGCAACGGCAGCCAGGGATGCCGTGCACGCCGGCAGCGCGCAGAACCCAGGGCAGGCTCGGCGCAATCACGACTCGACCCGCCGCGTCCGGAGGGATGAGTCCACACCCGGGAGAGACCATGAGCACGTCGTCTGGCACCGCCACCGCTCGCGGCCGCGGCACGTCCCGCAGCACACCCACGCGGCGTCCACCGGTCGTTGCGGTCGCGGTCGCTTTCGGCCTGGCGCTGGCGGTGGTCACTGCGCTGGTCACCACCAGCGGGGGGCCGGGCAGCGGCACGCTGTCGGTGTCGTACGACCGCGACTCCCAGGTCCTGGACTTCCGTGGCGGGACGTTCGCCGGCGGCACGATCGACTCCGAGGCGCTGAGGGGCACGCCGGTGGTGCTCAACTTCTATGCCTCCTGGTGCACGGTCTGCGATCGGGAGCTGCCTGACTTCCAGCGCGTCGCGGAGCGGCTCGACGGCCGCGTGCAGGTGCTCGGAATCAACCCGCAGAGCAACGACACCGACGCGGCGCAAGCCCGGATGATCGAGCGGGCCGGCATCACCTATCCGACACTGCCCGACCCTCAGGACGAGTTGTTGCGCCAGTTCAACAGCACCGGCGGCCTGCCCATCACGGTCTTCGTCAGCGCAGACGGTGTCGTACGCAAGGTGCACAACGGCCTGCTGACCGAGCAGCTGCTCCTCGACGAGATCGCGGCGTCGCTGGACGTGCAGGTCTAGATGGTCGACGCCGCCGGGGCGCCGCTGACCGTCGCCATCGCCGTCAGTGCGGCGGCGGGCGTCGTGAGCTTCGCCTCGCCGTGCGTGCTGCCGCTCGTGCCCGGCTACCTGGCGTTCGCCTCGGGCCTGTCCGGCGCCCGCAGCTCAGGCGGCCGCGGCCGGGGAACGGTCCTGCTGGCGAGCGTGCTGTTCGTCCTGGGCTTCGCGGTGTTCTTCACGGTGCTCGGCGGGGCATTCGGCGGGCTCGGCCGCGCTGTCGCGGAGCACCGACAGCTCGTGGGGGCGCTCGGCGGGATCCTGGTCATCGCGATGGGGCTTTTCCTGCTCGGCGTGCTGCGTCCGGCGGTCTTGGAGCAGGAGGCCCGGGCCCTGTCGCGGGTGCGCCGCGGGGGCCTGCTCGGGGCGTTCCCCCTGGGTCTGGTCTTCGCCGCCGGCTGGACGCCCTGCATCGGGCCGACGCTGGCCGCGATCCTCACCCTCACCGCCGCGGACGGCGGAGCATCGCCGGCGCGCGGCGCCACCCTCGCGTTCGCCTACGCGCTCGGTCTCGGCATCCCGTTCATCGTCATCGGTGGTCTGCTCGACCGGGGCACCGGTGTCCTGACCCGGCTGCGCCGGCACAGCCTCCGGCTCGAGCGCGCCGGTGGCGCCGTGCTGGTGCTCGTCGGGGTGCTGCTCGTCACCGGCCTGTGGGACCGCGTCCTGCTCGCCCTTCAGCCGACCGTCTCCGGCTTCACCCCCGCCCTGTAGGAGAACGCATGAACGTGCGCCTGCTCGCTTCGGTCGTCGCCGTCGCCGCCGCAGTCACCGCCTGCAGCAGCCCACCGACGGGGCAGCTCGCTGAGGACCGCCCCGGGAGCGGGGAGGTCCGCAGCGACATCGCGGCAATCGCCCTGCTGGCCACCGACGGCGAGCCGCTCATCGACCCGAGCGAGCTCGTCGACGCCGCCAGCTACGACGGCATCCCCTCGATCGACGAGCCGTTCGTGATCGACCGGAAGCGTGCGGACTCGATCCTTGTCGAGACGGAGCAGGTGATGCTCGTCGAGCACGCGGGGCAGGCCCGTGCCTACCCGGTCCGCTCCCTGATCCGGCACGAGATCGCCAACGACGTGGTGGGCGGGCTCCCGGTCGCGGTCACGTGGTGCCCGCTGTGCAACACCGGCATCGCCTTCGACCGGCGCGTCCACGGGCAGGCGGAGGTGTTCGGCGTCAGCGGCGCGCTGTACCGCTCCGCGCTGGTCATGTTCGACCGGCGCACGCAGTCGCTCTGGCCGCAGCCGCTGGGCCAGGCCGTGCTCGGGCCGCTGCTCGGCGCCGAGCTCACCGTGGTCGCCTCGTCGCTGCTGCCGTGGCGTGAGGCTCGCGCTGCGCACCCGGACGTCGAGGTGGTCCTCGCCTCGGAGAACGAACTCGAGCAGACAGTGAACCCGTACGACGGCTACGACGTCTCCGGTAAGCCCTTCCTGTTCCGCGGTGAGGTGGATGAGCGTCTCCCGGCGTTCGTCCGCGTCGCAGGTGTGTCCTTCGACGGCCAGTCGAAGGCATGGTCGTACGACGTGCTGCGCCGTCACCGGGTGGTCAACTTCACGGTGGGGCAGCAGCCGCTGGTGGTCCTGTGGGCGCCCGGTAGTGCGTCGCCGCTGGAGAAGGCGGATGTCCGCGAGGGGCGGGACGTCGGCAGCACGGGGGTGTACGACCCTCGCCTCGACGGGCGCTCCCTCACCTTCCGCCCGGCCGGCCGGGTCGCGTTCACCGATCGGGAGACGGGCAGCCGGTGGACGCTCGCCGGGCTCGCGGTCGACGGTCCCTTGGAGGGTAGGCGGCTGACCCCCCTGCCGCACCAGGACGCCTTCTGGTTCGCCTGGGCCGCCTTTCAGCCGGACACGGAAGTCGTCACCCAGTAGCCCGCGCAATCAACCACGGCCCCGCCGTGTTCGAACAGAAGTGACCGCCACCAGGCGGCCGACTCGACAGGAGAACCATGATGTACGCCAGCAGCGCGACCGGGACCACCAGCGGCACCGCCGACACGGCATGCGCCGACGACGACGTCAGCGCCCGCCGGGCGCGCGGTATCGCGCTCATCGTCGGCGCGCTGCTCATCGTGGCGCTCGTCGAGACCGAGACGATCCCGTTCTACTGGTTCCCGGCCCTCACGGGCTTGACCTATCTGGCGGCTGCCGCCGCAGGACGCAGCCGCGGGACGCTGTGGGGGCCGGGGTTCGTCGTCACCAGCGTCGGCCTGGCCGCCGCGCTCTGGCTGCGTGACGGCCGGATGCCCGACAGCTTCCAGTTCCTCGCCCTCGCGGTGATGGCGCTCGGTCTCGGTGGCGTCCTGGCCGCCCTTCTCACGCAGATCCGCGGCTTCTCGATCAGCGCCATGAGCGTGGCGATGCCGGTGCTGCTGTTCGGCGTCTTCGCGCTCCTCGAGCAGCAGAGGGTCAGCCCGTTCGCCGGCCAGACGTGGGTCTACGCCGCGCTGCTCGCCCTGTGGGGGGCCTACGAACTCCGCCCCGCCCGCAACGGCTGAGGGGCTCGCTCACGACGTGCCTGACATCCGATGAGGATCGACATCTGGTCCGACGTCGTGTGCCCCTGGTGCGCGGTCGGCAAGGCCCATCTCGAGAAGGCGCTGAGCGGCTTCGAGCACGCGGACGAGGTCGAGATCGTCTGGCGCAGCTTCGAGCTGGACCCGGGCGCTCCGCCGGCGCGCGAGGGCGCCTACGACGTGCTGCTGGCAGCGAGGTACGGCACGAGCGCCGCCGGTGGCAAGTCGATGGTCGGGCGGCTGAGCGCGGCCGCGGAGCAGGCGGGGATCCAGGCCCGGTTCGACCTGGCGCGGTCGGCGAACACCTTCGACGCCCACCGCTTGCTGCACCTGGCCAAGGAACAAGCGCTGCAGGACGACCTGAACCGTCGGCTGATGGGCGCCTTCCTGGCCGAGGGAGCCCTGCTCAGCGACCATGCGACGCTGCACCGGCTCGCTGCGGAGGCGGGGCTCGACGAAGTCGCCGTGCTGCGCATGCTGTCCACCGACGCCTACGCCGAGCAGGTCCGTGCGGACGAGGCCGAGGCGGGACGCCGGGAGGTCACGTCGGTCCCCACGTTCCTTCTCGACGGCCGCTTCGTCATCCCCGGAGCGCAGAGCTCCCAGAACATGCTGACCACCCTCCGGCGAGCCTGGCTGCAGCGTGCCGACCGGTCCCTCTGAGCGCGTCACCGCAGGCCGCGGAAATGATCAGCTGACTTCCGTCAGCTTTCCTGTGGCCACATCGAAGACGAAACCGCGGATGGACTGCTTGTGGAGGAGGAACGGGCTCGCCTGCAGGCGCGCTTTCGACTGCCGCACGTCCTCCTCGAGGTCGGGGAAGGCTTCGGGTGCCCAGTCCGGCTTGATGCCGACCTCTTGCTGGAGCTGGCGCCGGAACTCGTCGTCAGTGAAGGTCAGCATCCCGCAGTCGGTGTGATGGATGAGGACGATCTCGGTGGTGCCCAGCAGCCGCTGACTGATCGTCAGCGAGCGGATCTCGTCGGCGGTCACGACTCCGCCGGCGTTGCGGATGACGTGGGCGTCACCCTCGGCCAGCCCCAGTAGGCCGTACGGATTGAGCCGGGCGTCCATGCAGGCCAGGACCGCCACGTGCTTGGCGGGCGGCAGCGGCAGCGGCCCGTTGAAGGACTTCGCGTACTCGGCGTTGTTGGCGAGCAACTCGTCGGTGATCGACATGGGTACCTCGTGCTCCTGGGGTGGTCGGGACGTGTGTCGGGGCGACGTCGTGAATGTTCCTCCCTATCAGTTCCTGCCTGAGCTACGGCTCCGACAGTCACCGAGATGGCCAAGATGGCACGGCTCGTCGGAAGACGGGCCGATCGTGGACATCCGCCCGCGCACGCGAAACGGCCTGTGGCGGTTTGGGTGGGCCCGGACAGGTTCAGGCTGGTGAGATGACAGATCGTCCGAGCGTGGTGGTGTTCGACGTCAACGAGACGCTCTCCGACAT
This sequence comes from Mycobacteriales bacterium, assembly GCA_040902655.1. Taxonomy (NCBI): domain Bacteria; kingdom Bacillati; phylum Actinomycetota; class Actinomycetes; order Mycobacteriales; species Mycobacteriales bacterium. The sequence continues at coordinate 4,607 of JBBDWV010000009.1, read as the reverse complement.
GCGCCCGATGGCCGACCGGTTTACGGACCTCGGGCTCCCTCCGCAGCTCGCCGCCGTCTGGTTCGCCAGCGTCCTGCGGGACGGCTTCGCCCTGGCCGCCGCGGGCAGTCGGGCTCCTTTCGCGGCCATCGCCGACGGCGCGCTGCGCACCGTGTTCGCCGGCCAGCCGCCCGACAGGGACACCGACGCCGCAGTCGAGCACGTGATGCAGGGGTTCACCGCTCTGCAGGTGCACCCCGACGTCCCCCCCGGCGTCCGGGCGCTGACGGACGCCGGCCTGCGGCTGGTCACCTTGAGCAACGGATCGGCCGCCGTCGCGGACACCTTGCTGAGCACTGCCGGCCTGCGGGAGTCCTTCGAGCGGCTGCTCACGGTGGAGGACGCCGTCGCCTGGAAGCCGGTGCGCGCGGCGTACGAGCACGCCGCTCAGCAGTGCCAGGTCGAGCTCGGCGACATGCTCCTCGTCGCGGTCCACCCGTGGGACATCGACGGGGCCGCCCGCGCCGGGTTGCAGACGGCCTGGGCCGACCGCAGCGGCACGCCGTACCCACCGCACTTCACCCCGCCGACGCGCACCGTCTCCGGGATCGACGACCTGGCCCGGCAGCTCGCCGACGGCTCGACCGCCTGACGCCGGTCGGCGGCATCAGGGCGCCCGGAGGGAGTACACGATGGTTCAGGCAGTGTGGAACGGCGAGGTCATCGCCGACAGCGGTGACACCATCGTCGTCGAGGGCAACCACTACTTCCCCCGCGCGTCCGTGCGTGAGGACGTGCTGCGCGACAGCAGCACGCAGAGTCGCTGCCCGTGGAAGGGCGTCGCCAGTTACTTCAGCCTGGAGGTCGGTGGCCACACCAATGCCGACGCTGCCTGGCACTACCCGGAGCCGAGCGAGGCGGCCGAGAACATCGCCGGTCATGTCGCGTTCTGGAAGGGTGTCGAGGTCAGTTAGCAGCACCATCCTGATCCGCCAGGATGCTCTCTCGGGATGCTGTCGCCGCCTCGGGTGGGCCTCCAGCAGGATTCAGAGTTCGAGCCGCTCGAGGCCCTGCAGCCAGCCCTCGTTGTACGTCGGGAACTGGGCGACCTGATCGAGCAGGCGCTCGATGGGGATCTGCTCGCGGACGGCGAGGGCCGCGGTGTGGATCCACTCGCTGGCCTGCGGCCCGACGGCCCAGGCGCCGACGAGGGTGCGCCGGTCGGTGTCGGCGAGCACGCCGAGGTGTCCGCGCGGGTTGTTCTCATAGGTCCACGGTCGCGCGATCGCCTTCGCGAGATCCACCTCTGCGCTGGCCGTGCTGAGGCCCTGCTGCTGCGCCTGCTCGCTGGTCAGGCCGACGGCCGCGACCTCCGGGTCGGAGAAGACCACCCGCGGAACGCCTCCGTAGCGGGCGGTGCGGTCCCTGCCGGTGATGTTGTCGACGATCACTCGCGCCATGTACATCGCGACATGGGTGAACGGCATGACGCCGGTGACGTCACCGAGCGCCCACACACCCTCGCCCGCCCGGCAGTGGTCGTCCACGACCACCTCGCCGCGTTTCCCGAGCTCGATGCCGACCGACTCCAGCCCGAGGTCACCGGCCCGGGGGGTCCGGCCGGTCCCGACGATGATGACGTCGCAGCGCACCTCGTCCCCGCTGTCGAGTTCCACCACGGTGTCGGCGCCGTCCTTGTGGGCGCGCACGGCGCTGGTGCCGGTGCGGACGTCGATGCCTTCCTCGCGCAGGTACTGCTCGGTCAGCTCGCCGGGCCGGGGGTCCTCGCGTGACAGCAGCCGGCCGGAGCGCTCCAGGATGGTGACCTGCGCGCCGTAGCGGGCGAGGAACAGCCCGAGCTCCACACCGACCGCGCTTCCGCCGATCAGCACCGCGCGCCGGGGAATCTCCTCGAGCGTCGTCGCCTCGCGGTTGGTCCAGACCGGGACGCTGTCCAGACCGTCGATCGGCGGGACGAACGCCTCGGAGCCCGTCGCGACGATGATGTGGTCGGCTGTCAGCGTTCGCCCGTCGACGTCCACCTGTCCCTGGCCGGTCACCCGGGCGGCGCCCTTCACCACGGTCGCGCCGGACTTCTCGTACCCCTTGACCTGATTGCTGTCGTCGAGGTCGCGGATCATGTAGTCGCGGTAGTCGCGGGTGGACGGCCAGTCGAGGGTCGCGCCGCCGACGCCCTCGGCGCGAGCGACCCCGGTCCTGGCCTCCGGAGGTCGCAGCAGCGTCTTGCTCGGGATGCAGGCCCAGTAGCCGCACTCGCCGCCGATGAGTTCACGCTCGACGATCGCGATCTGCTTGCCTGCCCGCAGGAGCTTGCTCGCAGCGACCTCACCACCTGGTCCCATGCCGATCACGATCGCGTCGAAGGGCTCGCTCATGCAGATCTCCTGTCGCCGTCAAGGGTGGGGCGGCGAGCTCGTGACCGCTGACGCGGTGGGTTCGAGGCAGCGCCTGAGTATCCGGGTTTCCGGATGTTCCGCGCCTACCCGGGCGGCTGGGGGACAAACGGTGACGCCCGGCCACCCGTGTCGGTGGGCTTGCACCACAGCCGCCTGATCCGCCGGCCGGGAGCGGTAGGGCCGCCTCCGACAGGGGCAGGAGCCTCCCGATGACCTACTTGTCGCTTCCGGTCGGACCGCGCGACCACGTGCGGGGCGCCGCGGAGGCCGCCGTGACCCTGGTGGAGTACGCCGACGTCGAGTGTCCGTACTGCCGCCGGTTGGAGCCGGTGCTGCGGGAGGTGCTGGCGCAGCGGCCTGCGGTGCGACTGGTGTATCGGCACTTTCCGCTGGTGCAGGAGCACCCGCACGCCTACTCCGCCGCCTTGGCGCTGGAGGCTGCCGGGCAGCACGGACGGTTCTGGGAGCTGCACGACCGGTTGCTGTCCGAGCCGGCCCGCCTCGGCCGCCGCGTCCTGGCCCACCACGCGTCGGAACTGGGCCTGGATCCTGCCGAACTGCTGCGCCCGGCCAGCGAGGAGCACGACGCCAAGGTCCGGGAGGACTTCCGGAGTGGGGTCGACAGCGGTGTGCAGGGGACGCCGGGCCTGTTCGTCGACGAGCTCCGCCTGCTCCGTACGCCGACGCTTCCTCAGTTGCTCGGCGCGGTGGACCGTGCGGCGGCGCCGTGACGACTGCCGCTGACAACGCTGCCGGTCTCCGGCCGCAGCCGCAGGGCGTGACCGCCGCCGCCCGCCGCTACCTGCACACCGAGGCCGGCGGAGCCGTGCTGCTGCTGGTCGCGACCGTGGTCGCCCTGGCCTGGGCGAACAGCCCGTGGTCCGGCAGCTACGAGCACTTCTGGGAGACGCCACTGTCCCTGCAGCTCGGCGACTCCGCGCTGACCGAGTCGCTGCGGCACTGGGTGAACGACCTGCTCATGGCGCTGTTCTTCCTGCTCGTCGGGCTGGAGATCGCGCGCGAGATGTCCATCGGCGAGTACCGGGACCGGCGCGCCGTCACGGCGCCCGCTCTGGCTGCTCTGGGCGGGCTGGTCCTGCCGGCAGCGCTGTTCCTCGCGGTGGTCGGCACGAGCGGCGACGCCGCCCGCGGCTGGGGGATCGCCATCTCCACCGACACCGCCTTCGCGCTCGGTGTGCTGGCGCTGGTCGGCCCGCGCTGCCCCAACCGGCTGCGGATCTTCCTGCTGGCGCTGGCGATCGTCGACGACATCGCCGCCATCGGTGTGATCGCCGTCTTCTACACCGACGACCTCGAGGTGCTGCCGCTGACGCTCGCCGGGGGGCTCCTCGTCGCCGTCGCCGCAGCACGCCGTTTCGGCCTGCAGAACCCGGCGCCGTACGTGGTCTTGGCCATCGCGTTGTGGCTGGCCACCTATGCGTCGGGCGTGCACCCCACCGTGGCGGGGGTCGCGCTCGGCCTGCTCTTTGCCGCCTACCCACCCCGCGAGGACGCGCTCGCGCAGACCCAGGCGCTCGGCCGGCGGTTCCTCACCGCGCCGTCTCCGCAGCGCGCCCGCGAGGTGGTGCGCACCCTGACCGGATCGCTGTCGGCCAACGAGCGGCTGACGCTGCGACTGCACCCGGTCGTGAGCTTCGCCGTCGTGCCGCTGTTCGCGTTGGCCAACGCCGGCGTCGCCCTGGACACCGAAGCTCTGCGGGACGCCGTGAGTGGCCGGCTGGCCTGGGCCATCGTGCTCGGCCTGGTGGTCGGCAAGCTGCTCGGTGTGGTGGCAGGGACCTGGCTGGCCCTGCGGCTGCCGGCCACGACCTTCGTCGGCGGGGTCCGGTGGGGTCAACTGAGTGGCGTCGGCGCGGTGGCAGGGATCGGCTTCACCATCGCGCTGTTCGTCACCGACCTGGCCTTCGAGGACCCGGCCCTGCAGCAGCAGGCGAAGATCGGCATTCTGGCCGGCTCCGCCCTGGCCGCCCTGCTCGCCCTCGGGATCTTCCGGTTCCTGTCCGCCCGCGGCGGCCTGTGCCTGCCTCAGGACGCGACGCTGTCGCTCCCTCCACCACAGGACATCGCCGATCCCGAGTAGCGCAGGCGGCGGGACTGGCAGGCGCCGGCCACGGCAGGCGGACGCGGCGCGCAGCGACCTAGTGCCGCTGCCGGCAACCTTCGCCTCGCGGGCGACACGCCGATGAAGAT